>NZ_JALQCV010000002.1:13710-107780 GCF_024425275.1 Candidatus Phytoplasma australasiaticum subsp. ipomoeae | reverse complement strand
TTTATTTTATTAAAAAAATTTTAACTACCTGATACATTTAATAAACCAACATATACACTAGAACTGCCAAATCCAAAAATTTGAAATTTAAAATCATTAGCAATATCTTTAATATTATTTAATAAATAAAACTATTTATAGTCTAAAAAGCTATAAATAGTTTTTATTTATTTTATTAAAAAAATTTTAACTACCTGATACATTTAATAAACCAACATATACACTAGAACTGCCAAATCCAAAAATTTGAAATTTAAAATCATTAGCAATATCTTTAATATTATTTAATAAATCAAAAAAATTACCAGAAATAACCACCATATTAAACGGATCTTTTATAAAACCATTCTTAATACAAAAGCCTGAAGCTTGCAAACTAAAAGATCCACTGATCTCATCTATACCTGCATGCCAACCCACTATAGAATTTACATAAATACCATCATGAACGGCATATAATAATTCTGATAAAGATTTATCACCAGATTTCAAATAACAATTGCTCATAGCAATAGAACCATTAAAACTATTGCCTTGTGGTGATACATCAAAAAGTTTAGCAGTTTGTAAATTATGGATAAAAGTATTTAAAATCCCTTGAGTAATAATATTTTTGCTTTGACAAGAGACTCCTTCATCATCAAAAATCGGATTAAAAAAAGCTGTCGATATAAAAGGATCATCTATAATAGTTACTTTAGGATTAGCGATTAATTTGCCTTGACTATATTTATATTTACTCAAATTACGATAAACATATAAAGCATTAAAAATATTTTGAAAATTTGATAATAATTCTGAAAACACTTCATTAGAAAAAACTACATGATAAAGTTTAGATGGTAAAGTTTTAGAGCCAATTTGATTCTCTCCTAATTCTAATAAACCTTTAACATAAATAGACAAATCAAAATCTTCAAATTTTTTTACAGGAAACGATTTAGTAATTTCTTCTTGAGTTTTATTATCGCCAAAAATACAATTAGTTTCTAATAAAGCGTAACTATTACATTGTTGCAATTTTAACCCTAAAGAATTAACTATTTTTTGACACCAAAAAATTTCACTATACAACAAATTACATTTTTTAGTAAAATACTGACTAACTAATAAACCTTGATAACATTCTTGCAATAATTTAATTTTATAATCATAAGGTATTGACTCAAAATTGAAATTTTTTTCTAAAATTGTTTTATATTTTTGAGATCCCGAAAACAAAAAATCTTTTTCATTAAAATTTAAAATTTCTATTTTTTGTTTTAAACGTTTTAAAACTTGATCTATGAAAAAATCATTATCTAAATCATCATTTTTTTCTAAATAAATAGAAGTTTTTTTGTTTTTACATAAACCATAAATAAGATAACTAGTCGAATGATTAGCTGTAAATTGTTCTATATTTCCATCTTCTAAATTAATATCAAATTTTCGCTGTTCATATATTATAATTTCTAATCCATCTAAACCTTGTAATTGACTTTTTTGAAACCATTTTTGATAATTCATCACATATTCACCTTTTTTGATCAACTACCACTAACAAGCATTTCTGTTATACGGATAGTTGGTTGACCTAGATCTACCGGAATATCTCCTGAAATGGATCCGCAATAACCTTGCACTAATTGAACATCTTTACCAACACGATCAATTTTAAACAAAATTTCTTGTCCTTTACCAATCAACATCATACCTTTAATAGGTGTTGTTATTTTACCATTTTGAATTAAATAACCAACATTTACCATAAAATTGAATTCTCCTGTATTTGGATCAACAGTTCCACCTCCCAAATATTTAGCATAAAAACCATAATCAGTTTCTTGAATAATTTTTTCCGGATCATGAGGTCCTGCAGAAATATAAGTAGAATTCATACGCGAAGTAGGCGAATACTTATAAGATTCTCGTCTGCCAGATCCTGTAGATGGCATATTTAATTTATAACCATTACGCATATCTACTAAATAAGATTTCAAAATACCATTACTGATTAAAAGATTTTTTTGTGTTAAATGGCCTTCATCATCAATTTTAGTAGCTCCCCAAGCTTCAAATATATTACCATTATCAAATGCAGTAACAAGAGAAGAAGCTATTTTTTGACCAATTTTGTCACAAAAAGGCGATAATCCTCTAGCTACTGATGTTGCTTCTAAAGAATGCCCGCACGCTTCATGGAAAATAACTCCACCAGAACCATTATTAATTACAACAGTCATCGTTTGAGCTTTAATTGATTGTGCTGATAACATTTCAACAGATTGTTTGGCTACTTGTTGAGATATTTCTTGTAAATCTAAAGAATTTAAAAAAACTCCAGTAGATCCTTTACCAAAACTTCTACTAAACTCTTGTATATTAGATTCGTTTTGTGCAACAGAAGTTAAACTCAAATTAACATAATAACGATTATCATAACGAGAAATACCTCGACTATTAACTATCCAAACTTTTTGAAATTTATTTTCCAAATTGACTAAACTTTTAATTACAAGAGAATCTGTTTGACGAATTACACGAGAACAATATAACATCTTTTCAATTTTTTGTTGCCAAGTAATATCATCTAAAGGTTTTTGTGATATATTTTGTTCAAAATCAAAATTTTTTAATAAAATTTTATTTTTATTTTTTAATAAAGGTTTATATTGTAAAATTAAATCTATAATATGTTGGTAAATTATTTTATTAGTATATAAATAAATTTCTTGATTATTGCTTAATAATCTAATACCTAAACCATAAATATGATGTTCACGCGAACCCACTACATTTTGATCAATAACTTTCCACAAATCAGAAGAAGTATCCTCAAAAAAGAATTCAACAAAATCAATGCCTTCGCCTAAAGATAAATTAAAAATATTTTTAATTTCTTCGATATTTAACATGCAATATTTTTCTTCTTTCATATACTAAATTTTATATAATAATAGTTATTTTATTATTAAAAAACTAAAAAATTTCAAAAAATAATTACTTAATTGATTGCAAATTTTCATTTTTTAACATTCGTAAACCATTTAAAAGAACTAAAATAGTGCTAATTTCATGCAAAAAAACCGCAAATGGTAAAAACAAACTAGTAAAAAAATTGCTAATAGTTAAAATAATAATAACACTAATCGCAAAAATCATATTTTGACAAACTATATTATTCAATCTAACAGCTACTTTATGAGTCTGAATAATTTTAATTAAATTATTTTTCATTAAAACGACATCTGCAATATCTGCAATTGCATCTACACCTTCTTGCAAAGCAATTCCTACATCAGCATTAGCCAAAGCAAGAGCATCATTAACGCCATCCCCTACCATAGCTACGCCCGTGTACCTTGTTTTTAACTCTTTAATTTTTGCTAATTTATCTTCTGGTAAACATTCTGCAAAAACATAATCCAGATTTAAACATTTTGCTACATTTTGAGCTGTTTTATAATTATCACCCGTTAAAACAACTGTTTTAATATTAAGATCTCGAAAATAATTTATTATATTAGAACATTCTGGACGTAAAACATCAAAAATCGCCATAACCATTACAACAGTATTATCACAACTAAAATAAAGCACAGTATAACCGTCTTCTAAAAATGATTGTATTTTTGTTTCCAATTCTGAAGAAATTTTATTATTCACATAACAACTCTTTAAATCGCTATATTTAGCTACTTTATAATGTTTATCTTGATAAAAAGACTCAATGCCGATGCCAATCAAATTATTTACCTCTATATCAGAATAATCATTATTAAAATTTTCTCCAGTAACAAAAAAATCTTTTAAATATTTTTTAATAGATATAGCTAAAGGATGATTAGATTTCTGTTCCATATAATAAAAAATAGATAAAAATTTATTTTTTTCATCTTCATTCAAAGAATTATCAAATAAACATTCTTTCACTATAGGTTTACCAATTGTTAAAGTTCCAGTTTTATCAAAAACAATAGCTTTAATATTAGCTAAAAAACTTAAAGCATTTCCGTTTTTTAATAAAATTCTTTGTTTAGCTAAATAAGAAACAGCAGATAAAGTAGCTGGAATATCGGCCACAACCAAAGCACAAGGGGAAGCGACGGTTACAAAAACTATAATTTTTTCAAAAATTTTATTAAACGAATAATATTCCCAACCTTTAATAATATTAATTAAAGGAAAAAATAATAAAATTAAAAAAGATATTAACAACACAAATTTTACATAAATTGGTTCTAAACGTTTAATTAAAGTCGCCTTTTTAGAAACATTATTCTTTAACTCATTAGATAACTTAATAATTCTAGAAAACAAATTCTGATCTGCATTAGCAGTAATTCTAATAACTAAAGTATTATTAAGATTAATATTGCTTCCATAAACCTTATCGCCTTTTTTTTTATCAACAGGTATACTTTCTCCAGTAATATTCGATTCATCAACGCAAGAGTTACCTGAAACTACTATACCATCAGAAGGAATTTGATCACCACTTAAAACAATAACTTCATCTCCAATATTTAATTTTTCTATTTCTATTAATTGAAAATTACCTTCACTATCTCTTAAACGTGCCTGTGTAGGGGCGATTTTTAAAAGGTTTCGAATTTCTTTATGACTTTTAGTTTCTATATATTCTTCTAAAAAATTAGAAGTTGCAAAAATAATAATTAATAAAATAGCTTCATTAAAATTATGTAAAAAAACAGCTCCCAAAGCTCCCAATAACATTAAAATATGTATATTTGGAGTAAATTTACGTTTTTGCTTTGTAATACGATAAGTATCTAATAAACCTTCAATAATAACATGATAACCCGTACAACCCAAAATTAACAAAGTAATTACTTGTTTAAATAATAAAGATTCATGATCATTCAAATTAAAAGATTTAAATACTACTACAGGAACAAAACAGAAAAAATACAAAAATAAGCCCCAAATAAAAAGTAAAAAATGCTTACAATTATTATTGTAACCCGAATCAAAATGTTTTTTAGCATCTGCATTAGAGTTATAAATATTATTATGTTTTTTCAAAATATATACCATTAACCCCTATAAAATGTGATAGAAAAATATATAAACTTAAAAATTAATTTATATATTTTTCTAATTTTTGCAACAAAAAAATAATTAAAATAAATATTTTAGAGTAGATTTTTTAAATGTAAATCTAAATTATAAAATCAAAAAATCTTATAAATTTGTTTTTTTTGAAAGAAAATTAATCACAATTATAACTTTCTTCATTATTAGAATCATAATTTTGATTATTTTCTACATGATCATTTGAATTTTCTTCTGATTTTGATTCAACTTGATTCGAATCAGTTAAATCAACATTATTAGCAGAAGTTTTTGCATAAAATTCTTCTAAAACTCTTTCATTTAACATATTTCTAGTGTGAGTATTAGTAGGATGAGCTATATCTTTGAAAGTTCCTGTACTCAATCTGGAACTAGGCATAGCAATAAAATAACCTTTGTTACCGCGAATTATTCTAACACCATGAATTACAAAACAATCATCTATAAATACACTTGAAACAGCTTTTAATCTTGGATGCTCTTTATCATTAAGTTTTATTCTAACACCAGTAATTTTCATTACATACCATCCTATTATTTTTTAAAAATTTTTAAAAATTAACTTTTTTAATAAACTTAATTACTGTAAAAAATTATAAACCTTTTTTTTAATTTACACAATCTTTTATGGGATTATTTTATCACAATTTATGCACAATATTACATTAAATAAACTGATGCACTATTTAGTAATAATAAAATTCTTGATTATTACCGCTTAAAATAACTCCAAAATAATTTCGCTATTTTTTGCAAATCTTCAACATTTATTTCTTCGGCTCTAATATTTAAAGATATTTGATTGTTGATAAAAAAACTAATAATTTCGGATTTAGATATATTTAAATAATCTTGAAAATTATTAATCAATTGTTTTCGTTTTTGTTTAAAAGCAATTTTTACAAATTTAATAAAATCACCATATAAAAAATTTTTTTTTGTTTCAGATAATTCTTTTTTAATAAATTTCAAAACTATTCCATCTACTTTTGGTTGAGGATAAAAATTAGTTTTTTTAACTATCTTTACCACTTCAATAAAAGCCAAAGATTGACATATAACACTTAAAGAATTGTAATTTTTAACAAAAGGATGGGATAATATCCTCCATGCCAATTCTTTTTGTAACATAATAACAAAACTTTTAATTCGTGATATATCAAAAATTCTAAATAAAACAGAAGAAACAATATGATAAGGTAGATTACCTACTAAAACTACTTCTTCTTGTTCACTATCAAAATATTTTTTAAAATCTTTTTCTATATCTCGTTTTAAAAAATTATCATAAATAATATTAATATTACTATGTTCAGCGAATAATAAAAATTTTTTCAAAGTGTAATCAATTTCATAAGCTAAAACCTTTTTTGCTTTTAAAACTAATAATTTTGTTAAAGCACCTTGACCAGGTCCAATTTCTATTACATTTTTATTGACTATATTAGCAGATTCTACAATTAAATTTAAAATATTAAAATTATTCAAAAAATTTTGACCATATTTTTTTTTAAAAATATGTTTTTCATTTTTAATCATTTAAAATCACGATAATAAAAAAAATTACGAATCTCTTTGTAAGAATTTCGGTACATTATATTATTAATAATAAAAGATTCAATACTTAAAGGTTTTACAATATTATTTGCACTATGATTAAAGCCAATTAAAATTTGTTCGCCAATATTATCAACTTCCTCACGATAAGTATCTCTTAAAATATAATCATCATAATAGTAAGTATAATAAGCAGAATCATTTTTATACTTACACTCTATTTCTTTAATAAATTCATAATTTTTAGAAATATTAGGAATACATTTCCAAAAACAAATACGACGATGTAAAAAATCTTGACAAAGATTAGATAAAATAACATCTTTACTATCTTGAAAAGAGATAATCAAACTATTAATATAAAAATCATCAATTTTCGAATATAATTCTAAGGATTCTTTATTAGAAAAAAAATTTTTTAATAAACTAATGTCAGATTCAAATTGATATTTTTTAGTAATTAAAAATCTAATTCTGACAAAAATTTGTTCTAAAATAATAGCAAATAATACAATTTTAGGATGACAATATACTTGTCTATACATATAATAACGACTCATTAAATAATTTTCAATACTCGAAAGACCACTATTTCGGAACAAAATTACTAATTCACCTGAAGGAAAATTCGAAGTTTGTGGAACTTGATAAGCGTTAGTAATATCCATAATACGAATTAAACGATCAGAATCAATATAACCATAGCTAACGCCAGCAAAAAAAGAATCTCTTTTTAAATAATCTAAACGATCAAAATCTAATTGACTTGTTAAAAGTTGTTTTAATAAAGTAAATTTTTGACTATTTTTATCATTTTTAATCACTTTTGCGACGTCATATTTAAAATTTTCATCTATTCTATCTAATATAGAAAAAATTTCTTTATCATTAATAATCATTTGAATAGTTTTATCTTCATGTTTAACATCAAAAACTCTTTCAAAAATATGAGAATAAGAACTATGTCCAATATCATGTAATAAAGATGCAACCAATAAAATTAATTTATTCCTTAAAGAAAATTTTTTTTCTATTAATTGAAATTTATGAAATTCTAAAAAACGTCTAGATAATTCATAAACACCTAAACTATGGGTAAAACGCGAATGTTCAGCGCCAGGAAAAATCATATGAGCACATCCTAATTGCTTAATACGCCTTAATCTTTGAAAAAGACGAGTATTAATTAACTCTTCCAAAAATAAATATTCTAAATAAATATATCCATAAACAGGATCTTTAATAACTTCAGTCTTTGTAAATTTTCTTGGTTCTTCTGACCAAAATGATTCTAAAAACACAGATATAAACTCTTTCTTCTGTGTAAATAATTTTTGAATTTTATTTAAATAAAATAAATCATATACACTACAAAATAAAATCTATTATTGATATCAATTTATAAATTCAATCATATCAAATTATATTTTATTTATGATTAAATTTTAAAAATAAATTCATAATTAAAATTACTGTTTCAATATCAAAAAAATACTATTATTTAAATTTTTATTAAATTTACACAGATAAATATTTTAAAATCTTTAAAATAATCGAAAAATTAAATAATTTCAATTATACATTTTTAAATTTATGTTTTAATTAATTCTACTAAATCACCATTTTTTAGATGGAATGCTGCGGCATCATCCGTATCTATATGTAATTCTAAACTAAAATCTTTATTTACACGACACAAAACATTTTGCAAAATACCAGCTTTAATACCGCCTACTCGAACACTAACTACTTGTTTATCAGCTAAACATAAATTTTTAGCCTCTTCATCCGATAAATGTATATGTCTATCCGAAATAATAACACCTTCTTTAATAAATAATTTTCCACACGGACCAATTAAAGTAGCACTAGCAGAATTTTGAATATCACCTGAACTCCTAACGGGAGCGCCAAATTTATTTCTAATATTATCACTATTACTAATTTCAATTTGTGTAAATTTTCTTAAAGGCCCTAATATGCGAACATTTTTAAGAATTTGATTATCAGAACTAATAACATCAATTTTTTCTTTAGCTGCAAATTGACCTTTTTGAGTTAAATCTTTAAACCAATTTAGTTTATAGTTTTTACCAAATAAAATCTCTAAAGCTTCTAAAGACAAATGAGCATGTCTACCAGAAACCCCTACAGGTATCATTTGTTTTTTGGACATAATTATAATTCCTTCTATTTTTTAAAATTATTTTTGATATATTTTAAGATTTAATAATAATGTTTCTATTAAAAAGTACTTTTATTTTCCATAAAAATTAGAATTACAATTCTTAATTCAAATCTAGATAATTATAATTAATAAAAATACAGTTTATTGACAATCTCCTCTAACTAACATACATTATAATATTTTTTACAAATGGTATCAACTATCAAAACAATAGATTTTAAATAATCATTTAAACCAGTAAAATGTTATAATTAAATAATAAAATTTAAAAATTATTTTTATAATAAAAAAATTTTTTAGTAAGGTGAAAAACATATATGAAAGTCGGAATTATAGGATTACCCAATGTAGGTAAATCAAGTTTGTTTAATGCATTAACTGGATTAAATATTTTAGAAGCTAATTATCCTTTTGCCACTATACAACCTAATATAGCTATGATAGAAGTTCCTGATGAACGTTTAGAATATATTGCTAATTTTTTCAAATCTCAAAAAATTATCAAAACTCAAATACAATTTGTAGACATTGCCGGTTTAGTTCCTGGAGCATCTAAAGGAGAAGGTTTAGGAAATCAATTTCTTAATCATATTCGTAATGTTGATATTCTTTGTCATGTTGTAAAATGTTTCGAAGATAACAAAATAATACATATTCACGAAAAAATTGATCCTGTTTTAGAAAGCCAAATGGTTGAAACAGAATTAATTTTATCAGATCTAGAGCAAATAGAACAACGCTTAACTAAAATAAATAACTCCAAAAAAAAAACACAACAAGAAGCGAAATTAGAAATACAAATTTTGCAAAAAATTAAACAAAATCTAAGTAAAAATATTTCAGCTAATGAATTAAATTTAACAGAAGAAGAATTTCAAATAATAAAAAATTTTAATTTATTAACTCTTAAACCTATGATTTATATAGGTAATTTTCCAGAAAATAAAAATAATTGTTGGGATGAAAATATTTTTTTTAAACAAATGAATAAATATAGTTTACAAACAAATAGAAAATTTATTCCCATTTGTATTATCGAAGCTAAAAAAAATTACTCTCCTTCTGAATTAGATAATAATAAAACAAATAAAGATAATAATGAGCAAAAATTTTTTTCATCTAAATATGCTTTAGAACAAATAATCAAAAACAGTTATCAACTTTTGAATTTGCAAACATATTTTACTGCAGGTCCAAAAGAAACAAGAAGTTGGTCTTTTCTTAAAGGTTCTACAGCTCCTCAATGCGCTAAATCAATACATACAGATTTTCAAAAAGGCTTTATCCGAGCAGAAGTTGTTAATTATAATGAAATTATAAAATATAGCAATATTAATCAAATAAAAGAAAAAGGTAAATTACGTTCAGAAGGTAAAAATTATATAGTTCAAGATGGTGATATTATAAATTTTAAATTTCGTGTCTAAATCCATCTAACTCCATAAAATATATTATTGATGTATTTATTGATTGTTAATTGTTATTAATACAAAAGGAAATGTAATATAAAAATGAATCAAAAAGATAAAAATTATACTAATACCTTGTCTATGCCCAAAACTGATTTTCCAATGAGAGGCAATTTACCTCAAAAAGAAATAGAAATAGAACAATTTTGGAATAAAATTAACTTATATCAAAAAAATTTAATAAAAAATAATCAAAATCCAACATTCATTCTACATGATGGCCCTCCTTACGCTAATGGCGATATACATATAGGTCACGCCTTAAATAAAATTTTAAAAGATTTTATATTACGATTTAAAACTATGCAAGGATATAATGCTCCTTACATACCTGGATGGGATACACATGGATTGCCAATAGAAATTGCAGTTTTAAAAAACAATTCTAAAAATAAAAATTTACCTAAAAATATTTTTAACGAAGAATGTAAAAAATTTGCTTTGAATTTTGTTCAAAAACAAAAAGAAAATTTCAAAAGATTAGGTATTTTAGGAAATTGGGATAATCCTTATTTAACTTGCGATAACAAATATATATCGAATCAAATTCGAATTTTCGCAAAAATGTTAGAAAAAAAATTAATTTTTAAAAAATTAAAACCTGTTTATTGGTCTACTTACTTAAACTCATCTTTAGCTGAATCAGAAATAGAATATCATAAACACCAAACTTGGTCTATTTTTACAACCTTTCAAATAATAAATAATAAACATGAACATTTTTGGGAAAATGTACAAATAATAATCTGGACTACTAACCCTTGGACTTTATCTTCTAATGAAGCGGTTTGTGTAAACCCAAAAGCTAAATATTATTTAATTAAAGTTAATCAAAATAAAAAATATATTATAGGAGCCCAGGTTTTAACAAAATTACAAATTAAGTTTAATTGGAATAAAATTGATATTATAAAAGTATTCACTGGTAAAGAATTAGAAAATTTACAATACAAAAATATTTTATTTAACAAAATTAAACAAATCATTTTAGGCGAATTTGTCTCTGATCAGGAAGGTACTGGTTTAGTTAGTATCTCGCCAGGACACGGGCAAGAAGATTTTATAATAGGTCAAAAATATAATTTGAAAACAACTTTTAGCATCGATAAACAAGGTAATATGACTGAATTATCTCCTCAATACCAAGGGATTTTTTTTCAAAAAGCTAATGATTTAATAATAGAAGATTTACAAAAACAAGGAATTTTAATTAAATCAGAAATAATAGAGCATTTATATCCGCATGATAATCGTATTAATAAACCCATTGTTTTCTTGGCTTTATCGCAATGGTTTATAGATATTCAAAGTATAAAACCAGAATTATTAAAAGAAATTGAAAATATTAAATGGTTTCCTCATTGGGGAGAACACAAAATGCAAAATATGATAATAAATCGTGAAGATTGGAATATCAGTAGACAAAGAAAATGGGGAGTACCTATTCCTATATTGTATGATGAGAATCAAAGCCCCATTATTGATATCAATATGATAAATCATTTTGCAGATTTATTTGAAAAATATGGAAAAAATATTTGGTATGAATGGGAAATTGCAGAATTATTACCTACAAATTATCTCCAAAAAAATAAAAAATATCATTTATTTACTAAAGATCTAGATATTATAGATGTTTGGTTTGATTCTGGAACTTCATATAATGTAATGCAAAATATTTCTTCAAATTTTTTTCCAGCTGATTTATACTTAGAAGGTTCAGATCAGTATAGAGGATGGTTTAATTCATCTCTAATTACTTCGGTAGCTACATTCAATAAAGCAGCTTATCGACAAATTATTACTCATGGATTTGTTTTAGATGGTAAAGGACAAAAAATGAGTAAATCCAAAAACAACATTATAGAACCCCAAAAAATAATAAAACAAAGCGGAGCTGATGTATTAAGGTTATGGGTAGCTAGCACTAATTATAAAAATGATGTAAAAATAGATTGTGCTATTTTAAAACAAATAGAAGAAAAATACCGTAAAATACGTAATACTTTAAGATTTATGTTAGGTAATTTATATGATTTTAATATAAAAACAGATTATATTATTTTACAAAATAGAACTTCTTTGCATAAATTAATAATTTTAGAATTTAAACAAATAATTAAACAAATTATAGAATCATACGAAAGTTATAATTTTGAAAAAATTATAAGCTTATTATATCCTTTTATAACTATTAGAATAAGTGCTTTTTATTTAGATTTTACTAAAGATATTTTATATATCGAAATTCCGAATTGTAAAGAAAGAAGAACTATTCAATCTAATATATATGATTTACTTTTAGATTTACTAATTATTTTAACTCCTATTTTACCTCACACAACATCAGAAGCCTATAATCATTTAAATGTTAAAAGTTCTAAACAAGAAGATATTTACTTAGAAAATATGCCTACCATACAACAAATAGATGATTTTATAAATCAATTTACGCCAAAATATGTTAATTTAGAAGAACAAAAAGCTTATCAAAAATTTTTAGAATTAAGAGATATAATATTAAAAAAATTAGAAAATGCTAGACAAAAACAAATTATTAATAAATCTCTAGAAGCTAAAATAATTTTAGAATTAACCACAGAATATTTAAATATAATAGAAACATTAAAAATCCAAGATTGTTTACATCAATTATTAATTGTTTCAGAAATTAATATTATAAAATCATCTAAACTTGAAATTAAAATTATTAAAGCTACAGGAAAAACTTGCCCTCGTTGCTGGAATGTAACAAATTATAATAATTCTAACGAATTATGTAATCGATGTAACTCAGTAATAAAACAATTGAAAACCGTATTAATATAATCATCCCAAAAAATAAAATAAAAAAATAGGAGTAAAATTTATTTTTACTCCTATATTTTTTAAAATAATTTTTGATTGTTGATAATTAATTTACAGTTAAAACAGGCACAGGAACAACCCAAACATTCGGTAAATTTTGTTTAAAATTATTAGAATTTATCAATTTATTCATAATAATCTCGCCATATTTATGATTTAATTTATCTATTTTTTGTTTTAATTCAGTAATATTATTTGTAATTTGTGTTTCAGACATATCAGAAGTAGCAATAATTTGAGATTTTAAATAACCTAATTCTTTTAATAATTGTTTTTGTTCTGATTCTAATGCAACAGGATGATAATCCTTACTTTTCAAAATAGCATCTAATTTATCTAATTCTTTGACAGATTTTTGACGCAACATCAAAACATCTGCACTATTCATAAGAATCTTGCCATATTTATGATTTAATTTATCTATTTTTTGTTTTAATTCAGTAATATTATTTGTAATTTGTGTTTCAGACATATCAGAAGTAGCAATAATTTGAGATTTTAAATCACCTAATTCTTTTAATAATTGTTTTTGTTCTGATTCTAATGCAACAGGATGATAATCCTTACTTTTCAAAATAGCATCTAATTTATCTAATTCTTTGACAGATTTTTGACGAAAAACAAACATATTATCAGAAGAATTATTGGGTAATGCCGTTAATTGATGTAATTTATTTTTAGAAAAATCAGATAAACCTAGAATTTTTGTAATTGGAGCAAAATTAAACCTCTTAATAAAGAAGAAACTTATCATTAATAATATAATAAACAATATAAAAATAATAAACGATGAAAAGAAAATTCCTCTAGGCGGAGATATTTTATTTTGTAAATCGTTATTATTAAGATTAGGTTTTGATAAATGATAATGAGTAATAGCAGATGATTTATTAAAAAAATTTAATTTAGGTAACAAACGTAAAATATTAATAATTAAACTAATAACCCAAATAGCTAAATAAACTAAAATAAACATAATTAAACCAAAAATAATATTAATAAAATAATGATAATAATTTTTAATAAAATTAAAAATACCACTTAGATAAGTTATAGCATTGTGTAAATTCACAAAAAAACTCCTTTTTTATAAAATATTTAAAAAATATTTTAAAAATTTAAACAAAATTAAGTTTAAAAAAACAAAATTTTAGATTTAAAATTTAATTTACTAGGTTAACTTTATATTAAAAAATATAACTTAATTATTAGGAATTATCGAAAGTAAAAATGCAATTACATCTATAGTTACATAACCAATCACCTCCTTTATAAAAAATCTAAATCATAATTACAAATTATAAAAAAAGATATGTTTGAATCGAATAAATGAAATTTATTAATATCATTTTATTAAAAATATTTTATTGACATTGTTTTTCTTATTTGTTAGAATGAAATTCAGAGTATATCATCATTTCAATTTGATAAAATTTAATTTTTTATAATAGAAATTGAAATATTGTTTTATTATAAAATAGTTAAAATTTCTATATAAAATTTAATTTGAAAAAATTACTATATTTTTATCCAAAAAGATTAAAATAAAAGTATAAAGATATGAAATAGTTAAATATTTTAAAAATTAATTAAACAATTGATCAAAAGGAGCAAAAAAATCCACCAAAATGAAAGAATATGAATTAATGTACATTATAAAACCCAATATAAGTCAAGAACAAGCGCAAGAAATAGTAGAAAATTTAAAAAAAACTTTTATCAAAAATAAAGATATTAATTGTTTTGAAGAAATTATACCTGCTTCTATAGAATTAAAAGAATTAGCTTATCCAATTAAAAAATTCCAACAAGGATATTATGTACAATCAACAATTAAAGCAGATAATACATTTGTAGAAAAATTTAATCAATTAATGCAAATAACTGAAGAAATACTTCGTTTTCTTATTATCAAAAAATAAAACACATAAATTAGGAGAAAATAATGTTAAATAGGGTATTTTTAATAGGCAGAATAACAAAAGATCCTGAAATAAGATTTACAAAAGAAACTAACGTACCTTATGTTATTTTTCATTTGATAATAGATAGAGGGTATACAAACCAAGAAGGAAAAAAAGAATCAGATTTAATTCGTTGTATCGCTTGGGATAAACAAGCAGAAAGCTTAACTAGATACATTACTAAAGGGAGTTTGTTAGCTATAGAGGGCCGAGTTAGAACAGAAATTTACGAAGATCATAATAATCAACAAAAAACAACTTTTGATACAAAAATTTTATGCACAAATATTAAATTTTTAGAAAGCAAAGAATATTCGGATTATAAAAAAAATAAACAAAAATCAGAATATTCCAATCATTTAGATGTCGAACAAACATCACATAACAGAGATATAAAAAAAAATAATCAAAGTTTTTCCGATATTAAAGAAGATGAAGATGAGTCGCTTTTTTAAAAATTAAAATTTTATAAGGAATATAAGAGTGAAACTATAAATATGCAAATGATTCGAAAAAAATATTTTAAAAAACGTCGTAAAGTATGTTTTTTTACACAAAATAAATTTACTAATATAGATTTTAAAAATATAGAAATTCTAAAAAAATTTATAACTAGTGAAGGTAAAATTTTACCATCTAGAATAACCGGAGTATGTGCTAAATGGCAAAGAAAATTAGCTACAGCTATAAAAAGAGCGCGTCATATGGCCTTAATACCTTTTGTCGAAAAGTAAAATATTTATAAATAATAAACAAGTTTTATCTAACTTGTTTTGTTTTTTTATATAACAAAATTATATATTTGCCCCCGTTTTTTTAGAAAAGAGAGTTTAATGATTAATTATGTTAACATTAAGAAAAAAAAATCTCAATTATAAAAAAATTTTTTTATTTATAATTTTGATTGGTACATTTCTATATATGACCTTCCTTGACTATGATAACATCAAATTATTAATTCACAACCCAAATAAAGAAATTCAAGAAGTAAAAAAAATTATTATTAAATTGTTTTTTAGTATTCTTGGAAAATTAGTAATCTTTTTTATCTTTTTAAGTATTTATATGCATTTTCAACGTAGTTTAAAAATTAAAAGATTACAAAAAAGATTGGCTTTATGGTCTAAATTATCTTATTATATAGACAAAATAGGTGAAGAAGTTTTTAACGAATTAACTATAGGAATTATAGTGATTAATACCGCTAATAATACTATTGAATGGATAAATACTTACGCAAACAAAATATTTAATAACCCTGACATCAATACATCTTTAAACTTAATCAATAACCAAATGGCTGAATTATTAAATATTAAAGAAAAAGAAAAACAAATAGTTTTAAAAATCAAAGATAAATACTTTGATTGCTTATATAAAAAAGAATTTAATGTTTTTTATCTATTCGACGCAACTCAAAGAGAAAAGGTACAAACTCTTTATCATCGATCAACACCAGCTTTAATATTTTTATCTTTTGATAATTTAGAAAATTCTTTAAAAAATTTAGATTTTTCAGAACAATCACAAATTAAAGTAGAATATTTAAGCGCTATTTCAGATTTCTTCGAAATTTATGAAACTTATTTAAAACAATTATCGGATGATAAATTTTTACTTTTATTAAAAAGAGAACAATTAGAAAATATGATATTAGAAAAATTTTCAATTTTGAAAAATATAAGAAATATTTCTGAAAAATATAAATTAAATATCACTTTATCTATGGGAATCGCTTGCTATAATCTACCTTTTAACCAATTAGCTTATTATTCTCAAAGCGCATTAGAATTAGCACAAAAAAGAGGAGGAGATCAAGTAGTAATTAATATTGAAAATCAAAAAATTCAATATTTTGGAGCGACCAAAACCTCTTTAAATACCAACTCTAAAATAGTATCTAGAGTTAATTCAGAAATCATTAAAGATCTAATTCAAAAACATAATAATTGTTTTTTTATGAGTCATAAAAATCCAGATCTAGATGCTTTTGGTTCTATGATTGCTATTTATAAAATAGCATCTATTCTAAATAGCGATCAAGATCATTATATTATTATAGATACAATTTTTATGGAAAAAAATTTTAAAAATATTTATGAAAATTTAAATAAAGAAAATCCTAAGCTTTTAAAAAATATTATTAATGCTAATAAAGCGAATAAAATAATAAATAAAAATTCCTTAATTATTATTGTAGATAATCAACATTTAGAAATTTTAGATAACAATGAACTGTTAAATTTAACTGATAATATAATTATTATTGACCATCATCGTTCTTCAGAAAAAATTATTTCTAATAAATTCGCTTATATAGATGCATCATCTTCATCAACTGTAGAAATGATAATGGAATTAATATACTTTTTAAATCATCCAGTATACATTTCGCCATTAGAAGCTACTATTATGTATGGAGGAATGATTATTGATACTAACTTTTTTACCTCCCGAACTAGCGCAAGAACTTTAGAAGTAGCATCGCGTTTAATTAATATGGGCGCTGAAAGTCAAAAAATTAAATTATGGCTAAGACAGGATTTTGATCAAATTTTAGAAATGAATAGACTATTATCTCGTATGGAAATTTATATGAAAAAATTTGCTATTATAACCAGTGATAAACCGATTAATGATCGTTCTTTTTTGGCTAAAGTAGCAGAAAATTCTTTAAATGTACAAAATATTGAAGCAGCTTTTGTAATAGGAGAATTATCCGATAATCAAATAGGTATTAGCGCTAGATCATGTAGCGATAATATCAATGTACAAATTATTATGGAGCAAATGAATGGAGGAGGACATATTAATAGCGCAGCCTCCCAAATTAAAAACAGTAATATTGATAATGTTTTATTAGAATTAAAAAACATTTTAAAAAATGAATATCAAGAAGGAAATGAAAATATGAAAATTATTTTATTAGAAGACTTGAGTGATAAAGGTAAAAAAGAAGAAATTATTCAAGTTAATCCTGGTTTTGGTAACTATTTAATTAGAACTAAAAAAGCTCTTTTAGCTAATCCTCAAAATATTAAATATTTAGAACAAAATAAAAAAATAAAAGAAGAAAAAGAACAACAAAAAATTATATTGATGACTAAATTAAAAGAAGAAATAGAAGATAAACAAATTACTTTTCAAATAAAAATTGGCCCAAACGGCGAAATGCATGGCAAAATAACTCCAAAAAATATTATAGATGAACTATATAAAAGTCATAACATTTTATTGGATAAACCCAAAATAATTTTAGATAATGAAATTAATGCCTTAGGTATTTATAAAGCTAATATTATTTTAAAAGATAATATTATAGCAGCCTTAACAATTAACGTAAAAGCTAAAAAATCATGAATGAAAATATAAAACTACCTTATTATGCAGAGGCAGAAAAATCAATTTTAGGAATTATTTTTTTAGAACCTAAACAAATTATTAATGTAATAGGACGTTTGGAAGTTAGTGATTTTTTTAACCTTAATAATCAAAAAATTTTTCAAGCAATTCAAGAATTATTTGAAACATCAAAATCTATTGATTATTATTCAGTATATACATTATTAAAAAATAAAAATATTCATATAGATGGCGGACAAAATTATTTAATTCAATTAGGCGAAATAATTCCATCCATTTATCATTTAGAAACATATATTAACTTAGTAAATGAAGCAGCTGTTAAAAGAAATATCATTCAAACTGCTTCTTCTATTGTGCACGAAGGATTAAATAATCCTGATATTGAACCACAAAAATTTTTAAATTTAGCAGAAGAAAAAATTTTCCAAATTTCTAATAAAAGTAAAACCAATAATTTCATTAAAATAAACAACTTAATCGAACAAGTACAAGAAAACACTATAAACAATTTACAAAATAAAAATATTATTGGTATAAGCACTGGTTATACTAATTTAGATGAAGTAACCTTAGGATTAAAAAAAGAAGAATTAATCATTATTGCTGCTAGACCTTCTATGGGAAAAAGTAGTTTTATGACCAATTTAGCAATTAAAATGGCTCAAAAAAATAATAATGCTCAAACTTATGTAGCAATTTTTAGCTTAGAAATGTCTAATGAACAATTAGTAACAAGGATATTAAGTGCTCAAAGCGAAATACCTCATAAAAATATTCAATTAGGATTGTTAAATCAAAATCAAAGATCTTTGCTAAAATTAACAGCTGATAAATTAAAAAAATTAAATATATATTTTGATGATTCAGTAGCAGTAAATATTTTAGATATAAGAACGCAATGTCGTAAATTAAAACATCAACAAAAATTAGATGTAGTAATTATAGATTATTTACAATTAATCAGAAAAAATAATCAAAATAATCGACAATATGGTTTTAATAATCGACAAGAAGAAGTTTCTGATATTTCAAAAAGCTTGAAACAAATGGCTCGTGAATTAAAAATACCAGTTATAGCTTTATCCCAATTATCTCGAGAAGTAGAAAAAAGAGAAGATAAAAAACCTATTCTATCAGATTTAAGAGATTCAGGGAGTATCGAACAAGATGCTGATATAGTTATGTTTTTATACAGAAAAGGATATTATTCGAAAGAAAAATATAGTGAATATAATATAGACTTAGGGCACACAGAGTTAATTATTGCGAAAAATCGTCAAGGTATTACAAGCACTAAATATTTTAATTTTGATTCTAATTGTTTATTATTTAATGAAACTGACCACTTAATAGAATAAATTAAAATAGGATGATACAATAATTTAGATGTTTGATAAATTAGAATTAATAAAAAAAAAATATTTACAAAATCAAAAAAAAATATTAGAAAACCCAAAAAATTTTCAAAATATTAACTTATTAAAAGAAATGAATAAACTGCAAAAAATTGTTTTTGCTTACGAAGAATATATTCAATTAAAAAAAGAGTATAAAACAATACAAAAAACATTATCTCAAACAAATGATAAAATTTTAGAAGAAGAAATAATCCAATTAGCAGAAACAGAAAAAAATAATTTAATTATCAAAATTAAAAACAAAACTAATCAATTAGAAAAACTATTATACCCAGAACAATATAACGCAGAAGATAAACAAGATGTAATTGTAGAAATTAAAAAAGGCATAGGTGGGCAAGAAGCTAATTTATTTGTATCAGATTTGTTTAGAGCTTATAAAAAATATATAGAATATAAAAAATGGAAATTAGAAATTATCAATTTATTATCTACATCTAAAGAAGGTATTTCGTCTGTTGAATTTGTAATTAATGGAAAAAATGTATTTTATTATTTAAAATATGAATCCGGAATACATCGAGTACAGCGTATCCCAAAGACAGAAAATAAAGGCAGAATACACACATCTACAGTAAAAATATTAGTAATTCCTAATGATAACCATCAAAAAATAGAAATTAATTGGAATGACATTAGAGTGGATACTTTTAATGCTAGTGGCCCTGGGGGACAATCTGTAAATACCACTAAATCAGCAGTTCGATTAACTCATTTACCTACAGGTATAAGCTCATCATGTCAAATAGCAAAAAGTCAACATGATAACAAAGAAAAAGCTTTTCAATTATTAACTAATAAAATTTATTATCAACAACAATCTGAACAAAAACAAAAACAAAATCAAATTAAAAAAGATTTAATAGGTAAAAGTGATCGAAGCGAAAAAATAAGAACTTATGATTATCCCAACAATAAAATAACAGATCATAGAATAAATTTATCAATATATCAGTTAAATGAGTTTATGGAAGGTAATATTGATTTAATAATAAAACCTTTAATAGATGAATTTCAAAAACAAAAATGGAAAGATAACTTTTAACTAATTTATGAAAAACTTTAATAATATAATTATTTTCCCTACAGACACTGTATATGGAATGGGCGCTCCTTGGTATGACACTCAAAGTTTAAATAAAATTTACCAACTAAAAAAAAGATCTCTAAAAAAACCGATGGCCCTCTTATTTTATAATTTAAAACAAATCGAAAATCTTGTTGAAATTAATAATCAAATTGTCAAAATATACAAACAATTTTGGCCAGGACCTTTAACTTTAATAGTTAAAGCAAAAAAACAATATTTCCGAATAACCCAAGAAAGCAAAATCGGAATTAGAATGCCAAATCATCCTATAGCTTTAGAAATATTAAAAAAAGAAGGACCTTTAAAAACTACTTCTGTTAATAAAAGCGGAGAAAAACCTATAAATGATTTCCAAATTATTAAAAATATTTATCAACATGAAGTTAAAAAAATTTTTCCAAATAATTATACTTCATCCAACACACCATCTACAGTAATTGAAATCAACGATAATAATTTCAAAATTTTAAGAACAGGATCAATCAATTTAGAAAAATTTACCGAAACATTCATTTCTCTAAAATAAAAATAAATAAAATTATATTAAAAATTATCATCTAAATCTTGATCATAAATAACCTGCTGTAAAAAAATATTTAAACATTCATGATATTTAATAACACCAATTTTCAATTTATACAAAAATTTAAAATTTAACAAAAATAATTCATAAAGAGATTTTATATTTAAATTATTAATTTCTTTTAAAAAAAAAGAAGTTTTAGCAAAAGAAAATTTACATAAATAAGATATCGTTAGAATATTATTATCATTTTGCGAATAAAAATAAATTAAAATTAATTCTTGTAAAGTTTTCATTAATTGAAAAAAAATGGAAAAAAAATTTTGAAATTTATTTGTTAAATTGTTAAATAATAAGTAACTTTCTAATATTTTTTTATCTACCAATAATTTAATTAAAGATAAAATATTTTGATCGGATTCATTAAAAATTAATTCTTTAATTATTTTTGAATCATGAATTATTTTATCTTCGATATAATAAGATTTAATTTTATTAATTTCTTGTTCTAATAAAAATAAATCATCTTGATAATGATTAATTAATTTTTTAGTCAAAATAGGTTTTATATGTGAAGATATTTTAAAATTATCATATTCAAATGTTTTCAAAATATATTCATATAATTCTCGATAATTATTAATAGAAAAAATTTCTTCCACATGCATAAAAGGTTTTAATTTATTATAAAAAAACTTAAAATTAACATTATTACAATCTAAACTAATAAATAGAATAATTTTTTTTTGAGGATTTTTAATAAAATTAAACAAAAAAGAAAAATCCAATTTATTCTTTAATTCGAATAAAGCAGAAATATTTTCTATAAAAATAATTTTTGTATTTAAAAAAGGATTAAAAGTATATAAATGTTTTTGAATGTCTGAAATAATTTCAAAATATTTAACAACATTAAAATTAAAATACCAAAAAGAATAATTTTGATCAGCAGCTAAAGAAATAATTTTTTGTTTTCTTTTTTCTAAAAAAAATAATTGCTTATAACATAACAAGTTAGCGGAAAACACTTATTATCACCTCTATCACTAAAAAAAATCAATCAGAATTAATAGCACGCGGATGACACTTTAAATAAACCTTTTTTAAACGTTTTTGACTAATATGAGTATAAATTTGAGTAGTAGTTATATCTTCATGACCTAAAATTTTTTGTAACATTCTCAAATCCATGCCATTTTCTAACAAATGTGTAGCAAAAGAATGTCTTAAAGTATGCGGAGAACATGAAGATAATTTAGATAAACTAATATTCTTTTTAAAAATTTTATAACATCCTTGTCTAGACAAACGAAAACCTTGATAATTTAAAAAAACCCAATTGTTTTCTACCCTTTCGGATGATTTTAATAAAGGTCTAATTTTTTTTAAATAATAATAAAATAATTTTGCAACATGTTTAGTTATAGGAACTAATCTTTCTTTATTTCCTTTTCCAATAACAAAAATCTGAAATTTGTCCAAATATAAAGACGATAAAGTTAAACTTAAAATTTCAGATATTCTTAAACCAGAACTATACATTAACTCAAACATTAATTGATCACGAAAATTAATTAACGAATTGCTATCATTATTAATTTGATTTAAAAAATTTAAAAATATAATAATTTCGTCTGCTGACAACACAACTGGTAATTTTCTATTAATCTTAGGAATTTTCCAATTTTCAACAATATTACGATTTATACATTTTTCTAAAAACCAAAAATGATGTATTTTTTTAATAACAACAATCTTGCGCGCTACCGTTCTACTACTTAAATTATTATTTTGAGAAATATAATTAATAAAATCCGAAACATGATTTTTTTTTATTTTATTAGGAAAATTTAATTTTAACATATAAAACAAAAAATTTAAATATTGTTTAGCATCTATCAAATAAGCATCAACAGTATTACATGACAATAATAATTCCTGCAATAAATAAATTTTAAATTTTTTCAAAGTATTTTCAATCGTTATATTCACAATAAATTCCTTATTTTAAAAAAATAATCAAATTTTATATTCTAATATAAATTCAAATAACTAAATACATAAAAAAAGTTGTCAAAGGTATTTTAATTAAATTAGTTAAAAGAATAGATTCCCAATAAAATTCTTTTGTTGTAGCATAAATTAAAAAAGTAGCAATAATAGAAATCAAATAATTAAAAATACAAGTAATAAAAGAAATATCTTTTTTTTTATAAATATACAAATATTTAGAAATAATATCTATACCACCGGTAGAACCACCAATTCGAATACAAATTCCACCAATAATACCAGTTATCAAAGATACAATAAAAACTCTCAATAAATTACTAAACCAAAATTTCCCTTCATAATCAAAAATACCAAAAAAATTTTGCATTTTATTAAAAATAATTCCATTATTACCATTAATTAAAATAGTTAAAATAGTTAAAAACAGAAAAATAAAAATAGTGTTACAAAGAGTAGTAATATTAAATTTACTGTCTAACTTAGGAAAAGCAATAAACATAAATAAGATAAAATTAATAAAAAGATAAAAAAACGCCGCAAAAAAACCTACAAATAAAGAATTACATTTAAAAATATCAAAATTACTTTTTAAAACTTTGGCAATAGCATCACCAATACCATGAACACCTGTAACATATAAATTTATTTTATAATTACCACTTACAAAAAGAACATCTGCTAAACAATAGAAAAAACATAAAAAAATATTAATTAAAATAAAATTAAAATTAATTTTTTTATTTTCGGAAAGATTGATGGTATTTTCTTTTTTTTTAAACACAAAAAAATAACCTTTTCTAATTGATTTATAATAAATTATCGTTAATAAAAAATAAATAAATAAAAAATTCAAAATTTTTTATAACAATTGATAAAAAAAATGTATTTATATGTGTAGATTATATCATAATATAAAGAAAATCCAAAAAAATATTTCTATTTATTTTTAAAAAATATTTTTTAAACATTTAAAAATATATAAACATTTATAATTTAAAAAAATATTTAAATAGAATATTTAATTCCTAAAATTTTTCTAATTTTATTAATTTTTTGTCGAGATATTTCATTAGCTTTTGAAGCGCCATTAGCAAAAGTCTTTTCTAAAATTTCATTATTAATCAAATTTTTAAAATTATCTTGAATAATTTTAATTTTTTCCAAAATTAAAGATGCTAATTTTATTTTAAATTCTTTATAAGAATAATTAACAAACAAACTCTCTGCTTGAGAAATTTCAATACCATTTAAACCGGCATAAATTTTTAATAAATTAGAAATTCCGGGTTGTTTTTCGGGATTATATTTTATTTCACCTATATCATCTGTTACCGCTTGCATAATTTTTGTTCTAATGTTATTTAGATCTTCTAACAAAAAAATACAACCTTTATCTTTTTCTTTATCCAAAAAAAAACTTTTACTCATTTTCTTATCAGGATGAGTTAAAGAATTAATAGTATAGCCTATTTTTAAAAATTCTGGAATTTTAAAAATATCACCATAAAAAGAATTAAAACGAATAGCTAAATCACGAGTTAATTCCAAATGTTGTTTTTGATCTTTACCTACTACAACAATATCAGCATCATAAAGTAAAATATCGGATGCCATTAAAATAGGATAGGTTAAAAGAGAAACTCTTACATTAGATGAATTTTTTTTCTTTTTTTCTTTAAATTGAATCATTCTGTTCAATTCTCCTAAATAAGTATTACATTCTAAAATATAACTTAAATAAGTATGAGCAAAAACATCCGATTGAAGAAAAAAAGTTGTTTTAGATAATGATAAACCAGAAGATAACAAAATAGCTGCCATATTACGTATTATTTGTTTCAAATCAAATTTTTTATCAAAAGTTGTTAAAGCATGCAAATCAGCAATAAAAAAATAAAACTCATATTGTTCAGCAAATTTCTTTTGCAACAATAATAAAGGTTGGATAATTCCAAGCCAATTACCTAAAGTCAAATCTCCGCTAGGTTTTATACCAGTAATAATAATTTTATTTTTTGCCAAAGATTGACTAATCATAAATTAAAATCCTTTTTTAACCGATTTATTCTTAATTTTAAAAATAATATAAAAAACTATAGAAAATAATAAAAATAAAACAAATTCTCTAATAAAAACTGCTAATTTTCCATGAAAATAACTTATCCCAAAAATAGGTTCTCCGAAAATTTTATTTTCATGAAAAGGATAATCACATTGAATGTTAGCATAAGGGAACCAACATTGATTAAATATACATTTAACACCAAAAAAAGTTTTAAAAGGGTCTAATAAAAATAAAAAATATAAAAATAAATAAATAACAGGATGAATAAAAGATAAAAAAATTTCTTTGGTTTTTATTTTTGATATTTTCAGGTAAATAAAAATTATAAAAAAATTTAAAGGAACGATAGTGTGTTGAATAATACTTAAAAAATGACTTTCATAAATATTTTTAAAAAAATTTATATCAAAAATAACATTTTTTTTAAAATAATTAAAAAAAATACTAAAATCATTGTACGTTGTCCAAATTGGAGCAAGTATCATATTATAAACACAAAAAGTTAATAAAGAATTAACTAATGTTATTAAAATAAAAATTTTTTGTTTTTTTTTATTTTTTATTTCTATCAAAAAAGTACATAAAGTATAAAAAATAGATAAAATCATTTGGTTAGTGAAAAATCTATAATGAGAAATTATTTTTTTAAAAATTTCTTTTATGTCAAAAAAAGGATTTTTATAAAAAATAATAATATATATATCAGAAAAAATTGTAAATATTATCAAAAATAATAGTAATTTAAAAATAAATTTATTTTTAATATTTAAGAAATTCAAATAATCTTGTTTATATTGTGAATTTATAGAATTTTTAATCATAATTATTAACTATGTTTTTAATAAAAAAACCTTTCTAATGTTTAAAAAACATGAAAAAATCATTTTTTAATATAAATTTAATGTAAATGATTTTTTAACTATTTCTTTATTTTAAATTATATAATTAAAAAAAACATTTTTAACATAATAAAATTTAATATTTTTTTAATTTTTATTAAATTTATATAAATTAAAACTATTTAATTTAAAGAATATATAAAATTAGATAATTATTGTTCACTAAAAAAATTTAGTTTTTTTATATATCTTTTATTTCAAAAAATATTAACAAAAATATATTTTTATGAATTTTATTTATATAAATAAAAAAAAACAAAAAACTTTAAAAAAAATGTGAATAAGTTTTAGATATAAAATAAAAAAAAATGTATTTTACAATATTTTTGATTTAAAAAAAAAAATATTTTTTTTGAATAAGTAACTTGAATAAGTCTTAATAAATAATAAATTTTCATTATTTTTAGATTTTTTTATTTTTATAAAATTTATTTTTTAACAAAAATATTTGTTTTTTAATAAAAATATTTGAAATCTAAAATAAAATTGTGAATAAGTTGTGAATAAGTAGGTTATTTTTTATATTAAAATGTGAATAAGTAGGTTAAAAATGTGAATAAGTAGGTTAAAAATGTGAATAAGTAGGTTAAAAATGTGAATAAGTTATTTGTTGAAAATACAAAAATATAAGATTAATACTATATTTTTAATCTATTATATTTAATATTTCTATTCAAATGCATTAAATAACAATAAAGATATATAATTATATATTATTAAATAATATTAAAATAATATAATTTTAATTATATTTATTATATAAATTTATATAAATTAAATTTATTAAATTTATAATTTTAAAATTATTTTTAAATAAAAAATGTAATTATTTTAATAAATTTAAAATAATTAAAAAAAATTAAAATATTTATATAAAATAAAATAATTTAATATCAATAAAATGGCTATCATTTATGTTTATATATAAATTAATTTATATTTAAAAAAATATTTTAATATTATATGAATTGAAAAATTTTTATATAATAATAATTAGTGTTTAGTTATTGGTTATTTTTTTTAAAATTATTTATTTAATTTTGAGAAATATTTTAAAAAACATAATTAATTTTATAATTAATTTTCTGAGTTTGTTTTTTTTAATTTTATTGAATTTTTATTTAATTAAAATAAGTTTATTTTTTTGTCATAAATTATATTTATGTATTGTTTTTATAATTATTTGTTTTAGTTTAATAGAATTGTTTATGTTATATAATAGAATTATTAAAAAAATGATAATAATTTAAAATTGGGAATTAAGTTGATATGGGTGATTATTTTGAAGATTGTTTATGATGGATTAAAACACGGTAATATTTATGATTTTGTCAAAAAATTAGATTATCCTAGTGAACATATATCAGAATTTGTTAATAATAATGAGGAAATTATTTTAATAATTAAAACGGTTGGTTTTGGAGAATTATCTCAAGAAGCTAGGGATTTTTTAATTAAATATTCTCATTTAGTCATAGGTGTAGCTTCCTCTGGTAATAAAAATTATGGTTCTAATTATGCTAAAGCCGGTGATGTTGCTTCTAAAGATTTTGGTATTCCTTTGATTATGAAGTTCGAAGGTAGAGGTTTTACAGAAGATATTGAAAAATTAAATAAATGGCTGAAAAATTATAATAAATCAGGAGTTAATATGGGAGTTAATTGTAGTTTAGATGATAAGTATAAAAATTTTGTTAATGATAAAAATAAATTTTGCAATGATACTTCAATTCCTCATTGGATTATTTTAAATAATCAAATTATAGACGAAGAAGGTAATATTAAAGATCTTAATAAAGATTTAGAGGCTTTAGAGAGTTATTTATCTGAAGAAATTAAACCTAAATTAAAAAGATTTGAAAGTTTATCGGATAAATTAAAATTTTTAATTAATAATGAATATTATGAGGAAGAATTTTTAAAATTGTATTCTTATAGTCAAATTAAAGAAATTTATAAAATAGCATATGATTATAATTTTAATTTTAATTCTTTTATGAGTGCTTATAAATTTTATAAAGATTATTCTTTAAAAACGCGAGATAAAAAAAATTATTTAGAAACTTATGAAGATCGTTTAGTTATTAATGCTTTGTATCATGCTTCTGGAGATTTTGAATTGGCTAAAAAATTAATTAGTAATTTAATTAGACAAAATTTTACTCCAGCTACTCCGACTTTATTGAATAGTGGACTTAAAAAAAGAGGGGAATTTGTTTCTTGTTTTCTTTTAGAAGCTGGAGATTCTTTGAATGACATATCTCGTATTATAGAATTTACTATGCAATTATCTAAGATAGGTGGCGGCGTTTCAATTAATTTATCTAATTTAAGAGCTAAAGGAGAATCTATTAAAGGAATTGCTAATGCATGCAAAGGAGTTATTGGAGTAGCTAAAATTTTAGATTATGTTTCTCGTTATGCAGATCAAATGGGTCATAGGTTAGGAGCTGTTGCTATTTATTTAAGCGCTCATCATGCTGATATTTTAGATTTTTTAAACTCCAAAAAATTAAATGCAGATGACGATATTAGATTAAAGACTTTATCTTTAGGTGTTGTAGTTTCTGATAAAATGATTTCTTTAGCTAAAAATAATAAAATGATGGCTTTGTTTTATCCTCATAGCATTTATAAAAAATATAAAATGAATTTTGCAGATGTTAGCGTTGATATGGATAAATGGTATGATATTTTGGTTAATGATTCTGATATTGATAAGAAATTTATAAATCCTAGAAATTTATTAGAAATGATTGCTCAATTACAAGGTGAATCAGGATATCCATATATTATGTTTTGTGATAATGCTAATAAACAAAATACTTCTAGCGGAAAAATTAAATTTTCAAATTTGTGTACAGAAATTTTACAACCTTCTTTAACTTCTCATTATGCACCTTATGATCAACGAGATCAAGATATCATAGGTATGGATATTTCTTGTAATTTATCTTCTGGTCATATGGGTAATATGATTAAAAATAAAAATATTAAAGAGACTGTTTTTTTAGCTATGGAATTAATGAATTCGGTTTCTGAAAAAAGCAATATTCATTATGTTCCAGGTGTATGCAAGGCTAATAGATTAAATAGAAGTGTTGGCTTTGGTATGATGGGTCATCATAGTTTTTTAGCGGAAAATATGATAGAATTCGGAAGTGATGAAAATTTGGAATTAATTGATGTTTTTTTTAATGCTGTTAATTACTATTCTTTATTACACTCTAATTTAAAAGCAA
Source organism: Candidatus Phytoplasma australasiaticum subsp. ipomoeae (assembly GCF_024425275.1). Classification (NCBI taxonomy): domain Bacteria; kingdom Bacillati; phylum Mycoplasmatota; class Mollicutes; order Acholeplasmatales; family Acholeplasmataceae; genus Candidatus Phytoplasma; species Candidatus Phytoplasma australasiaticum. The sequence continues at coordinate 78,039 of NZ_JALQCV010000002.1, read as the reverse complement.
AAAAAACAGGTAAAAAATTTTTTCAGTTTGAATTATCAACGTATGCTAGTGGTGAATATTTTACAAATAGGAAAGCTATTCTGCCTACATTTCCGAAAATTAAAGATATTTTTAAAGATATTGAATTACCTACTGACAAAGATTGGCAGGAATTACGTAAAAGTGTAATTAAATATGGTTTATGGAATTCACATAGATTGGCTATAGCTCCTAATGGTTCTATTGGTTACGTTATGTCTACTACTTCTTCTTTAACACCTATTAAACAATTAGTAGAAGAAAGAACTTATGGTAATTCTAAAACTTATTTTCCAGCGCCTTACTTATCTGATGTTTCTTTTATGTACCAAACTGCTTATCAAATAGATAAATTTAAATTAATAAATGTTATAGCGGTTGCTCAAAAACATATAGATCAAGGTATTTCTTTAGAGTTGTGTATTAATTCTGATATGAATACTAGGGAATTGCAAAAAATTTATTTATATGCTCATCATAAAGGTATAAAAACTCTTTATTACACTAGAACCCGAAAATTAAAATTATCCGAATGCGAAGCATGTTCTATTTAATTATTTTTTTTAGATAAAAAAAATATTTTCCTAAGGAGAAAATGATTATGGCATTGTCGGTAAGACAAGTTTTAGATAAAGTGGTAGAAGAATTGTCTTTAAGGTGCAGTCCAGAAGTTTTTAAAGCTAATTTTATTAATATGAAAAATCCTTATAAAATAGAAAAAAATACTATTTTTATTTTGGTTAGTGATTTTATTAAAACTAAAATTCTTTTGATGAATTATTTAGATTTAATTCATGAAATCTCTAAAAAATATTCTGATGCCGACATATTTTTTAAATTTTTGTCTGATGAGGATTTATTATCTAATTCCGATAAAAATACCGCTAATAATCCTATAAAAACAACTGATTCGGATAATAATGTGGATTTATTACATGTCGATCACTCTTATGATTTAAAGGAATTTGAATTAGATTATAAAGATGATTATTATTCTGGTTTAGAATCTAAGTATAATTTTGATAATTTTGTTACAGGGGAAAGTAATGATTTTACTTTTAGAATTGCTAAAAAAACCGCTAATGAAGAAGTATTATTACGAGCAAATCCTTTATATATTTTTGGAGATGTTGGCTTGGGAAAAACTCATTTAATGCATGCTATAGGTAATTTTATGATTAAAAAAGATCCTCATAAAAAAATTTTGTATGTTAAAGCCGAAGGATTTATGGAAGAATTTACTTCTAAATTAAAGCAAGATAAAATGGAAGAATTTCATAATAAATATCGAAATTTAGATGTTTTATTAATAGATGATATTCAAATGATGGAAAATGCTAAATATACACAAATAGAATTTTTTAAACTTTTTGATCATTTGAATTCTCAACGAAAACAAATAGTTATTACTAGTGATAAACCTGTAACCCAGTTAAAAAAAATTATGGGAAGATTAACAAATCGTTTTCAATCAGGATTAATAGGGGATATTAAGAAACCTGATCATCAACATTGTTTAGCTATTATTCAGAAAAAATTGTTAGCAATGCCAAGTAATTTAAGGAATAAATTAAGTATGGAGGTATTGAATTTTATTTCTTCTCATTTTGGAGATAATATTCGTGAATTAGAAGGAGTTTTGTTGCGTTTACTGAATTATACTCAAATTTATGGATTAGAAATGAATTTAACTAATTCATTAATCGCTTTAGAACCTTTATTAAAAAATAAAAATAATATTTCTCCCGAAGAAACTGATATTAGAAAAATACAGAAAGTTGTTAGCAGATCTTTTAATATTAAAGTTAGTGATTTAAATGGTCATTCTAGAGATCCTCAATATTCTTTGCCTCGCGACATAGCTATTTATTTAATCAAAGAGAGAAATAAAATTTCTAATGAAATGGTGGGATTTTTATTTAATAAGAGGCATTATTCAACTATTTCGAAATCTTATCGCAGAATAAAAAATAAAATTAAAGTTGATCAAAATTTAGAACAAAATATTCAGAAGATAATGGTAAAGTTAAATAATGATAATCTTACTTTGGAGGGTTAATTCGAATAATTATGCATTTTGAAATTACAAAGGAAGTTTTATTACATTCTTTATTACAAATTTATAAAATACTTCCACCTAAAACTCTTTTTCCTATTTTTCATTATATAAAAATTAAAGCTTTAGATAATGTTTGTTATTTAGAAGCTATGGATTATAATAAAAATATTCAATTACAAATTAAGGATACTGATTTGGTTGTTAAGCAAAATGGTTCTTTAGTTATTATAGGTAAACATTTAGTAGATATTATAAAAAAAATTGATTCTTGTTCTTTAGAAATGACTCTTGTCGAAGATTATTTATTATTTATTAATTCTAAAAATTCTGAATATAAATTAAAAGTAATTGATTTACAACTTTTCCCTCCTGTTAGTTTTGATTTTCAATCTGATAAATTTTTTGCTATTAAAAATGAAATTTTAAAGAAAATTATTAAAGAGGTTAATGTTGCTGCTTCTCGTGATAAACAACAAAAAACCCTTATGGGAGTTAATTTTATTTATGAAAATTCTCTTTTAAGAGTTTTGGCGACAGATACTTTTAGAATTGCACAAAAAGAAATATCATTAGATTTGAATTATTTTGATTTCAATATCACTGTTTCTTATAAAAATTTGGAGGAATTATATAAATTATTAGAGTATCAAAAAGATGAGTTAGTGCATATATCAATTAATCAACAAAAAATGATTTTACGTTGTGATAATTTATTATTTCAAACGACTCTTTTAGAAGGTAAATATCCCGCTTGGCCTATTATTAAAGTTAGTTCTTTTCCGTTTTTTGTAAAAATGAATAGATTAGATTGTTTGAAAACTTTAGAAAGAGTTTCTTTAGTACTTACCAAAGAGGAAAATATTTTTTCTAATATTATTAGATTATATATTCGATTAGATAATATTATAGAAATTTCGGCTAATAGCGATGAAATTGGTCAAGCTTCGGAACAATTAAATGCTATTGAGGTTTTTGCTAATGAAAATGTGGAAACTTTTTTAAATGTTCAACATTTAGAAGATATTCTGAAGGTATTTACCGTAAAAGAATTCAAAATTATTTTTGATAGTTTTGCTACATCTTTTGTTATTTGCAGTGAAGAAGATAACAGTATGCTTTATTTAGTATTTCCTGTTGTTGGCCAAAGCTAAATCATTAATTTTAAATGTTGAAGAATAAAATAGCGATGATGGTTTAATATGAATTATTTGAAAAAAAACGACACTCTTATATATGATTTAATTTTAAAAGAAAAAAAAAGACAAGAAGAGTGTTTAACGTTAATTGCTTCTGAAAATTTTACATCTCCATCTGTTTTAGAAGCTCAAGGAAGTGTATTAACAAATAAATATGCAGAAGGTTATCCTAATAAAAGGTATTATAATGGTTGTTATTATGTTGACGAAATTGAAAAAATAGCTATTTTAAGGGCTCAGAAATTGTTTAATGCTAGGTATGTTAATGTTCAACCTCATTCAGGAACTCAAGCTAATATGGCTGTTTTACAAGCTTTATTAAAACCAAATGATGTTATTTTAGGTATGTCTTTGGATGCAGGAGGTCATTTGACTCATGGTTCTGTTTTAAGTTTTTCTGGTATTTTTTTTCGTTCTTTTGGTTATAATGTTTCCCCAAAAACAGAAATTATTGATTATGATAATGTTCTTAAAATAGCTTATCAAGTAAAACCTAAATTAATAATAGCTGGAGCTTCTTCTTATTCCAGAAAGATTGATTTTGTGAAGTTTCGTCAAATAGCTAATAAAGTTAATGCTTATTTAATGGCGGATATTGCTCATATAGCTGGATTAATAGTAAGCAATTTGCATCCTTGTCCTTTAATGGCTAAAGCTGATGTAGTTACTTCTACCACGCATAAAACCCTTAGAGGTCCTAGAGGAGGGATTATTTTAACTAATAATTTAGAAATTCATAATAAAATTAGTAAAGGTATTTTTCCAGGAACACAAGGGGGACCTTTAATGCATACTATTGCTGCTAAAGCAGTTGCCTTTCAAGAAGCTTTAAAAGATGATTTTATATTATATCAAAAACAAGTAGTTAAGAATGCTTTTGCTTTAGCTAAACGTTTATCTTTTTTAGGTTATCGTGTAATTAGTGGCACTACAGAAAATCATTTGTTAATGATTGATGTTACTTATAATAATTCAAATTTAAATGGTAAAATTGTTGCAGACGTTTTACAAAAAGTTAATATTATAGTTAATAAAAATTTTATTCCTTTTGATAAAAATAAAGGTTTTTGTCCTTCGGGGATTAGATTAGGTACTGCTGCTATGACTACTAGAGGTTTTAAAGAAGCTGAATTTATTAAAGTAGCTGATATGATAAATTATGCTTTACAAAATTATAAAAATGATATGATTCTCGATCAAATAAAGAAAGAAGTTTTATTATTAATTATTAAATTTCCTTTATATCATTAAAAATGATTATAGTATTTGATTTTATTAAATTTTAATTTAATTTTTATTTTTTAATTAAATCTCTTTAATATGTTAAAATGTATTAGTAAATATTTTTGGAAAATTTTAATTATTGATATTATTTATATTTAACTTGTAAAAAAATATTATTTATTTATTTGGAAAGGATTTAATTTATGAAAAAGAATATTCAACATCCCAATTTTTATGAAATCGAAGTTTCTTGTGCTACTTGTCATAAAAAACATAAAATAGGGACTACTGTGCAAAAGATCAAAATTGAAACTTGTTCTAATTGTCATTCTTTTTATACTAATTCTCAATCTTTTGTAACAGTGGCTGGTAGAATTGATAAATTTTATAAACGTTATGGAAAATCCTCAGTTAAAAAAGATGAAAAATCAAATTAATTGATATTGATTTGCATAGAAAGGTTATCTTTATAATGATGGTGGTAGATGAAGAAGGTTTTGTTGAAGTTATTTGTGGTCCGATGTTTTCAGGTAAAACAACTGAATTAATTAAACGCATTAATTTTTTAAAAACTTTGCAATTACAATTTTTAGTTTTTAAACCATTTATTGATAATCGTTATTCATGTAAAAGCGAGTTAATTAATCATAATTTAGAAACAGTTCCTGCTATTTTAATTCATCAAAGTAAAGAAATTTTTAATTTTATAAAACCTGGGGTTGATGTTATCATCATTGATGAAGCTCAATTTTTAGATTCTGAAATTGAAAAAATTATTAATGATTTATCCTATAAAGGTATACGTATTATTATAGCTGGTTTAGAATTAGATTTTCGTGGTAGACCATTTGGTTCTATGCCATATTTGTTATCTATTGCTGATAGAGTTACCAAATATAGATCTTATTGTTTTATTTGTGGTAAAAAAGCATCTCGTACTCAAAGAATTTATTCTAATTTAAAAGATAAGTTTACACATGAAGAAGAACCAGTAATTTTAGTAGGCGGTAAAGATTATCATGAACCTTGTTGTCGTAAATGTCATAAGTTTTAATTTATTTTTATAATAATATTTATTTTAAGTTTGAATGTGGTTATGAAAAAAAAACATTTTTGGTTTATGCAAGAAGCTTTTATTGAAGCTAAAAAAGCTTTTGAAAAGGGAGAAGTTCCTGTAGGTGCTGTTGCGGTAATAGATGATAAAATTGTAGCTAGAGCTCATAATAATACAGAAAATAGTCAATTATTTTTTAGTCATGCAGAATTTTTAGTTCTTATAGAAGTTAATCGCCAATTAAGAAGTTATCGAATGAATATGGTAAATATTTATGTTACTTTAGAGCCTTGTATGATGTGTTTCGGAGCTTTAATTCAATCTCGGGTTAATAAAATTTATTATAGTGCTTCTAATATTAATTTTAATTTTTATAATAATTTTTTGTATACTTACAATAATTTAAAATATCATGAAAAATTTGTTAAATTATTTATTTTTGAATCAGAAAGTCAGAATATTTTGAGAAAATTTTTTGCTAATTTAAGATACAAACAGTCTTATAATTGATTTTTTTGATGTATAATAATTGGCGTAATGGTTTTTTAATTTTTTTAATTATAATTTAATAATTTTTTTTAAAAATCACCATTCAATGTTAATTAAAATGAATTTGATCAGGTCTTAATTGAAGCAGTCATAAATTTTATTGCATGTGGATGGTGATTTTTAAGAAAAATTGTTATATAATTTATATATAAAGATAATTTAATTTTTAATAAAAAAAATAGGAATAGGTTTAATAATTTGAGTTTTAATTTGTGGGATAAAAATAAATTTCAACTTTTGCCTTTAGTTTTTGATTCTGTAAAAGGTGATCCTTTTTATGAGGATTTATATGAATTTGATCAAAAAAAGGTTAAAATTCAATTTTATGATTTGAAGCAAAATGAATATCAAGATAGTTTTATTAAATTAAATCAATACGTCATTTGGACTTTAAAAGATCATGTTTATCGAGTTTTTATAGATAAATCTTATTATCAAAAATTTGATATTTTATATCAACCTAAGGTTAATATTTTTTTTATTAAATATATTTTTTCTTCTTTAAAAACTTATAATTCTATTCTATTAAGTAGATACTTTTATATGTTATGCGGATTTTTATTTTATATAATTAATACTATTGTATGTTTTAAATTATCTTTATTTTTAGGTAATTTAAAATTATTTTTAATATTTTTGTTTTTTTTATTATTTTTAACTTTCTCTTTTTGTTTGATTAAATATCAAAATAATCTTTTCTTGAAGAAGAAACAAAAATTATTACAAGAATTTAAAAATAATGTTGAAATATTACTAGGTAAAGAAAAAACGGAAAAAATTTTATTAGAACATCAAGAATATTTAAATTTTATATCAAATAAAAACAAAAAATGAAGAAATTTATTATTTTTATTAGAGATTTAATTTAAAAAATGACAATTATTTCAGAAAGGTATGCTGGAAATGAAATATTACCAAAGTATTGTAGTCGGTGGTGGTCATGCCGGTGTAGAAGCTGCTTTAGCTTTAGCAAAACAATCGCATAAAACTTTATTAATCACTGGCAATTTACAACAAATAGCATCTTTACCTTGTAATCCTTCTATAGGTGGCCCGGCTAAAGGTGTTGTTGTTAGAGAAATTGATGCTTTAGGTGGTATCATGGGTAAAGCTGCTGATATTTGTCAAATTCAAATGAAAATGCTTAATACTTCTAAAGGGCCAGCTGTAAGGAGTTTAAGAGCCCAAATAGATAAAATTAAATATCCTATGTTTATTTTAGAAACGCTTAAAAAAACTCTTAACTTAACTTTAATGGAGGCTTTAGTAGAACATTTAATTATTCCAGAAAATGACTTATGTGTTAAGGGAGTAAAATTAACTAATGGTGAAGTTATCTATAGTGATATCGTTATCTTAACTACAGGAACTTATTTAACAAGTAAAATTTTAATAGGTTCTCAAGTTATCAATTCGGGTCCTAATAAAGCTCCTACTACTTATAACATAAGTAAACAATTAATAAAATTTGGAATGGAAGTTATTCGCTTGAAAACAGGCACTCCGCCGAGAGTTCATAAAGATACTATAGATTATACTCAAACTGTTGAACAATCAGGTGATAAAGTTTTACAAACTTTTAGTTCTCCTCCAGTTATTGATAATTTAGGTGTACAGAAATTATGTTTTTTAACGCATACTAATGAAAATACTCATCAATTAATTCGTCAAAATTTACATAAATCAGCTATGTATAGTGGTTATGTTTGTAGCTCTGGTCCTCGTTATTGTCCTTCTATAGAAGATAAAATAGTACGATTTTATGATAAAAATAGACATCAATTATTCATTGAGCCTGAAAGTTTGTTATCTGATGAGATGTATTTACAAGGACTTTCTATGAGTATGCCTGCCGAAGTACAAGAAAAAATTTTAAAAACTATTCCAGCTTTTTCAAAAGCAAAAATTATTAAATATGCTTATGCTATTGAATATGATGCTTTTAATCCTAATCAACTTTTTCATACTTTAGAAAGTAAAAAAATTAAAAATTTATTTTTGGCTGGTCAAATTAATGGTACTAGTGGTTATGAAGAAGCTGCTTGTCAAGGATTAATTGCAGGAATTAATGCCGCTTTAAAACTAAAAAATAAATCTCCTTTTATATTAAAACGAAATGAAGCTTATATTGGCGTTTTAATTGATGATTTAATTAATAAGGGAACGTATGAACCATATCGTTTATTAACTTCTAGAGCTGAATTCCGTTTATTATTACGGCATGATAATGCAGATTTAAGGTTAATGCCTTATGGTTTTAAATTTGGATTGATTGATCATAAAACTTTTGATTGGTTAAAAAACAAGCAAATGCAAATCAATTATTTAAAAGAAAAGTTACATAATTTTTATTTGGATGCGGATAGTTTATATAAATTTAACATTAATTCTGATTCTCGTCGTATTAGTTTATATCAGTTATTAAAAAGATCTGATTTAAAAGAAGATATTTTAAATAATTTTTTTGCATCTCAATATTCTGTTGATGTTTTAGAACAAGTGGGTATTCAAATTAAATATGAAGATTATATTTTAAAATCAGAAAAAGAAGTTAAAAAAAATTCTCATTTAGAAGAAAAAGTTATACCTAATAATATTGATTATAAAATTATTAAAAACCTATCTCAAGAAGCTAAAGAAAAATTAACGAAAATTAAACCTTTTAATATAGCTCAAGCTTCACGTATTTCTGGAGTTAATCCTGTTGATATTAATATTTTATTAATTTATTTGCAAAAGTATAGTGATTCTCATGTATAAATTCGAGTTACAAAATAAATTCAAATTAAACCAATTACAAATGATGCAATTTGATAAATATTCTATTTGTTTGCGGCATTTCAATAATAAAATGAATTTAACTTCAATATTAGAACCAGATTTAATATATATTAAACATTTTTATGATTCTTTGTTGGTTTCTTCTTTAGTTCGTTTTGATCAAATTAATTCTTTGTGTGATATAGGTACAGGAGCAGGTTTTCCAGGAATCCCTTTAAAAATTTTATTTCCTCATTTAAATTTATTTTTAATTGAATCTTCATATAAAAAAACTATTTTTTTAAATTTTTTAGTTAAAGAATTATCTTTGCAAAATGTTTATATTTATCATCAAAAAGTAGAAAAACATAATTTTCGATATGATTATCTTATAACTAGAGCTTTAGGAAAATTAAACGTTATTTTAAATTTAATTTATCCATTATTAAATGTTAAAGGTAGTTTTATTGTTATGAAAGGTCCTAATTATCGTCAAGAGTTTATAAATGATAAAGTTTTTGATAAATTTCAATTAAAAGATAAACATGTTATTGTTTTACCTAATCAATTGGGAACTAGAGTAAATTTATTATTTAATAAATTAATTTAATTTGATTTTTGTTTGTTAATTATGATTTAGAATTTATAATTATCAATATATTTGGTTAATATATAATTTTTGTTGATTTTAGTTAATATTTTATCTTATTATTTAAATTTAATTTTTGTAATTATTATCTTTGGTTGTAAATTGAATTATTTGATTATAATATTTTAATTCAAATAGGAAGCACAGATATATAATGATAAAATTTAATCGACAAAATTTAGATATTTGTAATCAGTGTATTGGTTTTATTTTAAATAAATTTATTATTATTTTTAATATTTTTAAATGGGATTTTGGAATAATTTTAGTTGTTCGCTCCGGTTATATCTAGTTAATTTTTGTTTGATTAAATAAATTTTAATTTTTTATGAAAAATTTATTTTTAATTTAAGATTTATTTTTACATTCTTTAAGATTTATGAAATTTATTTATTTTTTTATTAATTATTTTATGTTTTATGTTCGTTTAAAAATAATTTAAGTAATTTCTCGATTGTATTTGATATTGATTAAGATACATTTAGTTATTATCATCATTTATTTATTATTTTTTATTCGAAAACAGAAAAGGATTAATATAGAATTTTCATGAATAAGTTATGGGAAAATATTTCTTACCTTGTGATGGTTTTTTGCATTACTAGTAGTATTTTTTTAATAGGAGTTATTGTTGTTAATTATGATAATATAAATAATGACAATGATGACAATAATGTTGTTAATTATGATAATATAAATAATGACAATAATGATCAATATGTTGTAAGTACGAATACTAATAACAGAAATTCAAATGTTCGTAAAGATGGTAAAAAAGATCAAAAACAACGTTCTGCAGGTCAACAACAGGTGCAAAAATCAGATCCTAATATTCAGCGAGATGATGCTTTTGTATTAAGTGACGAGCAATTTCAAGATCAACCGATTATAGAAGAACCATTTTCACAAGAAAATCACGAAATAAATGCTCAAAATTTTCAAGAAAATGATAATTTTAATGCGGATGAACAAGAAAATGTTCAATCTAATGATGTTTCAGAACAAGAATTTGATTCAATTGATAATATAGAAGACTCTTCAGTATCTCAACAAGAAAAAATAGAGGATATTGGAACAAATAATAAACTTTCGGCTTTTCGTCGAAGATATTTTAATGATCCACACTTTTATCAATATATTGAAAAGGTTTTGCAATGTCAACCAGTTACTTGGAATAATTTAAATTCTGAAGATTTATTTTCATTTTTTCAAGAAGAACCGGATAAATTTTTTAATGCTGAACAAAGAAACGCAATTATTACATCTTATTTAGCTGATCATAATATCAGAATGCTTTTAAAAGATTATATCAATAATACCCCTATTCGTTTTTCACAATTAATCAAATTTGGATTTACTTGGGAACAACTAGCTTTTTATTTTGAATTTATAAATCCAAATTTTCATAAATATATTCAAAAGATTTTAAACGGTCAAAATATTGTATGGCGTGAATTAGGTACTATTCATAGTCGGGATTTAATGGTATTTTTCAAAGCAGAACCGGATAAATTTTTTACTAAAGAACAAAGAAATAGAATTATTAAATCTTATTTGAAAAATTATGATATTCGATCAGATTTAAAAGAATGTATCAAAGAGAATCATGATCTTTTTTCACAATTGATAAAATTTGGATTTACTTGGGAAGAATTATCTTTTTATTTTGAATTTGAAAATAAAAATTTTGCAATATATATTAATAAGGTTTTAAAAGGGAAAAAAAATTTATATATAAATCCAAAAGATTTAAATATTAAAGATTTAACGGTATTTTTTACTGAAGATTCTGATAAATTTTTAACTTCTAAACAAAAAAAATTGATTATTAACTCTTATTTAGCTAATTATAATATTAGAATGCTTTTAAAAGAATATATTAGACAAAATCCTAATAGTTTTCAGTTATTGAAAAAATTTGGATTTACTTGGGAACAACTAGCTTTTTATTTTGAATTTAAAAATCGATTTTTTCATGAATATATCCGAGCAGTTTTAAAAGGTGAAAAAATTGAATGGTATAAATTAATGGAGCTTAATGAGCATGATTTTGTTGTGTTTTTTGATGAAGAGCCAGATAAATTTTTTACTCCCGAACAAAGAAAAATGATTATTGAATCTTATTTATCAGATCATAATATTTTATCCATGTTAGCAGAAGATATTAGAAAAGATTTGAGTTTTTCTTTAAAATTAATGAAATTCGGATTTAGTAACAATCAAATTAGTCAAATTTATAATCAACTTTATAGTAGTTTAATTTTAGTTTAATTTAATAATAAAATAATATGAAAAAATAATAATAAATAGATAATTATTATTTTGTAAACTTATTATTTTAAATGTTCATTTAATTATTGTAGAGTTATTGTTTTTTATTTGGTAAAATTAATCGAGATAAATTTTAAAAAATTTTATCTCGATTATTTATTTTTTTGTTTTATAATAAGTCCATTTAGTTAAGGAATATAAAAATATTTTATATGAATATTAAAAAAATTTTTAATTATAGAATTATTGTATCCATATTTAATTTGTTGTTGATTGGTGGAATGTTATTTGCCATTTATGCTAATTCTCAAAAACAACAACAATCTAATGAAATTAAATTATTTTCTGACAATAAACTTTCTTCTAATAATAAATATAATGATGATTTAAAAAAATTTATTTCCGAAAAATCATCATTTTCGATTGATCAAGAATTATTTGACAGTTTTAGAAATGCTTTACGAAAAAAAATTTTTAATAATGGTGAATTAGTAGGTTTGAAAATATATGAACATTCGTATGATCAGTTCCCTATTATGTTCGAGGAATATAATAAAAAAAATTTTATAAAAAAGGTTACTAAATACAACAATATTGATGGTGTTAAATTATATAATATTGAATATATTTATGATAAATCAAAAGTTATTAATAAAGTTAAAAAAATTTATAACCATTTAGAGCAAATTATTCAAATAGAGGAATATAATGTTGATTATAGTTTGCATCAACAACAACCTATTGATCTTTTGATGAAAGTTACTAAATATAAAAATTTAAATAATATTTCATCTATTATTGAATATATTTACGATAATAAATCAAAAAAAGTTATTAATAAAAATGTAAATATTTATAATGATTCAGGCAAACTTATTTCTAAAGAAAGCTATAATATTATTGATGGTTCGGATATACCATTTTTGAGAAAAAAAATTGGTTATTCTACTAAAAATGGCATAATTGAATCTATTGTTGAATATTTTGAATTATCTGATAATAAACAAGCTACTATTATAAGGTTATTTAATAATGGTGTTCTTACTAAAACTATCAAAAAAGAAACTGATTTGTTAGCTAATAAAGTAACTAAAATTGTTTATAAAGATGGTAATAATAAAGTGTTTAGAATTGATACATATGATGTACAAAAACAAGTTTGGTGTTCTGATGTCTATAAAAATGGAATAATTGTAGATAAACGTTGTGAAGATAAAATTAATAATTCTTATAAACATTATCAAAAATCACAAAATAAAGATGATTTATTACTTATGGATGAAAAAGTTTTGGATAAACAAAATAATGTTGTGGATAAACAATATATTTATAAAGCTGATGGCGAATTAAAAACGATTTCATCAAAAACAAATTTTTATTAAAAAAATATTTTTTATTATTTAATTAGATTAAAAAAAGTAATTAATTTTTAATTAATTTAAATTTTAATTTTATATTAAATTTGTAAATTAATTTAAATTTTACTTTTTTTATTAATTAGAAATATTGATATAATATTTAAAAATAATGATTAATCAATAAATATTATTTTTAAATTTTTTTAACAAAAGCATTTATTATTTTATTTATATTATGGAATTATATTGTTAAAATTTAAAATCAAATATATAATAAGTTCAAGTGATAATATCTCTTTAAGGGGTTGTTTGGTTATAATGCATAGAAAAAAATTTAAAAATAATAATTTTAATAGTTTAAATAATTCATTAGAACCTAATTATGATCCTATGGTTAAATGTTTAATTAATAATATAATTATTTTATGTCATGAAATTCAACAAATCAATTTATTTAATGATAATTATATGAAAGATTTTTTAATTTTTTTACCTATTTATAGCGCTGTTCCTCATACTAATTTAACTCCTCAATTTGCTTCTAATATCCCACAGTTAAATATAGATTATCATTATAATGTAGATAATTTAAAACAACAATTAAGTAAAAAATTAGAAAATTCTAGAATAATTACTAATAATAAAGAAATTTCTTTGAATCAAGAATTTAAAAAAAGAAAACAACAAAGTATTTTGCAAAAATGTAACATCATTACTGAATATAATATTAACAAAGATAAACTCAATGATAAATATAAGATGGCATTTCAAAAGTTAAATTTATTGGAAAATGAATTACAACAACAGCAAATTGAACAAAATAATTTGTTTATAGAAAAATATTCTCAATTTAATCAAAAATATCATAAAAATATTTCGGATATTTATGACTTTTTTCATCAAAAAATTATTATTTTAAATCAAAAAATTAAACAATTAAAAGATATTTTAAATTATTCTATCGAAAATATGAAAAATTTTTATCAAAATCAAATTCAACATTTGCAAGAAGAAAATTTTCAAAAAAATAATTATTTTTCAGAAGAAATTAAAAATTATTTTAATTTATTGCAAAAAAAAATAGAAATGCATAATAAAATTTTTGATCAATTTAAATCAGAATTTAATAAAAAATACGAAATAATTTTACAAAAAAGACAAAAAATTTGGGAAGAATATGTAAGAGGATTTTTTTTTATTACTCCAATGTTTTCCAATAGTTATTCTATTATGAAAAATCTGATGCGAGATTTTTTTATATATCAAAAAATGTATTTGATGCGTTTATATGATTGGCGTTTCCAATATATGAAATTTAAATTTATTTATAATTGTAAGTTAAATGTTGTCGAATATAACAGACAAATTTTTAATAAAATAAATAACTTCAAAATTGATAATCTTAATTTGATTAAAAATAAAGAACAAAAATTAATTCATAACAATTATTTGCAAAAAATTGATAACTTGGAAATGGAATTGACGTTACTTAAGATAAAAAAAAAATATGGATTAATACAAGAAGAAATTATAGATGAAAAAAATAAACAAAGATTATCTTATGAAAATTTACAAAAAAAATTTATTTTAATTGAAAAATTAAATGATATACAATATCAAAAAGATATATTAGAATTACAAAAACAAAATCAAAAACGCAAATGTTTATTAAAAATGCAATTACAAATGAAAAAAATCCCTTTAAAAATGAAATATGATCATGAAATTTTTAAAAATTTTCAAGAAATACAAAAATTAAAAGAACAACTTTATAATTTGCATTATCATAAAGCATATGAAATAAATTTAAAAAATATTATTTATGAACAAAAAAAACAAAATTATTTGTATAAAATCGAAATACCTAAAATTAAAATTCGGGATATTATTGCTAAAAATAATTTTATTAAACAAAAAAATTTAATCAATATTACATTATTTAATAATTATTTAAATAAACAAAATCAAACGCACTTAAAAGTTTTGCAAAAAATTAAAGAACAACTTAATATTTTTAAAAGTTTTTATTTTGAAAAAATTAATAATGATTTTACTGTAATTAATTTACAATTTATTTATCAATTAAATAAAATTTTTGTAAATAAAATTATAGATGAACATTTTAAATATCTTTATATTTTAAAAATTAATTTATTAAATTTAAAAATTAATAGAATAAAACAAAAAATTAATTTAAATCAAGTAATTTTAAATTTTTATAATCAAAACATTTCTTTTATTAGTGTATTAATGCATAAGATGAAATTAAAAAACCTTGATAAAAATACAAATTTTTTAGTTTTTTTTGAAAAAAAAATGAAAATTTATGAAACAATTGGAAATTTTTTTAAAAAAAAAATGAAATATTTAGAGTATCAACAAAATAAACAACAACAATTACAAAAACACATAACTAGCCAATTAAAAAAACAACAAAATTGTTTTATTCAAACTAATAATTTATTACAATATCAAATTTTTCAGCTTACCTGTAAACTTAATAGTTTTTCTAATACTAAATTTGGTTATCGCATTTTATATTCATTTTATTTAAATAAAATTAAAAATAAATGGTTATCTTATTATAATCATTTAGAATTACCTAGAAGTTTTTTTGTTCGAGAGTATGATGTTATTAATGCAGAAATTTCTCATATAAAAAAAATTCAATCAGATGAAGATTATTTTTTATTACAAGAAGGCGAATATATTATTGATCGTATTTCAAAGGTATTTTTTGATATTACTCAAGTAATACGTGATGATAGTTTAAAAGATATAACAATAAAATACCAAAAACAAGAAAAACAGATTCGTAATGAAATTAACTTATATGAAAAACAAAATAAATCTAAATTAAAAGAAATGAAATGGCAAATAGATTTAATTCAAGATAACTTAAAAGATTCTTTAGCTGACATAGATAAAGATTTCATTATTCAAAAAAATAAAATTAAAAAAAAATATGATGATAAAAATAAAAAAATTAATTATGAATGTAAAAATCAATTAGATCTTTACCAAAAACATTTAAAAGATCAAAATTATCATAGTAATCTTTTGAAAACACAACAACAAAGTGAGCGTAATAAAATTTTATTTAATCATTGGTGCCAAAATAAAGAAATTATTGAAAGTAATAATCAATTATTGAATCAGATTAATAGAATTAAAATTTATCAAAAAATTCAAATACAAAAAATATTGTTTTTTCAAAAAATTCGTTTAATTTTTTTAAAAATATTGTGGTGGTATAAATTTTATAAAAATAAACAAGTTTTAAAGACAGATTATAAGAAAAATTTGATTATTTTAAAACAAAAAATGTTAATTAAATTTATGAGATTATATAAAAAATTAATTAAAATATTTGGTATATAATTTTAATTAATTCATTGTAGATATATAAGGAAATGAAACTAATATGCATATAGGTGATAAAATTCGAAATTTAAGATTGCAAAAACAATTAACTCAAAGAGAATTAGCTCAAAAAATTAATATGACCACAGGTTATATTTCGCAAATTGAAAATAATTTAATTTTACCATCTTTAAATACTTTATTTTTGATTTTAAAAATTTTTAAAATTTCAACAGTAGATTTTTTTCGACAAGAAGAATCTATAATGGTTATCAATAAGAAAACAGATTTCCATATTCAAAATAACCCTAATTTAAAAAATAAAATTTATCATATTTTTAAAAATTTAGATAAATTCAAAATAGAACCAATTATTATCGAAATTAAACCTCAAGGTCAAACTGAGTTACAATTTAAATCCGTTTATCATGAGTTTTTTTTTATTTTAGAGGGTGAGATTTTTTTAATTTTAGATAAATTACATTATTTATTGAAACAAGAGGATACTTTTTATTTAGGAGCCAATAAAGAATATTATTTTTTAAATAATCAAAATAATAAAAATGCTAAAATTTTAAAAATAATTATTTTTTAAAAAATATTTATAATTATATGAAAATTATTATTTAATTTTTAATTGAAATAAATATTGATATTATATAGATTTATTTAACAATTAATTGTGAAAAAATATTAATTTTAATTTTGAATGCATTTTTTTGATTTTAATAAGTTTATTAAAAATTAAAAGCTATTGAATAAGAAGATTTTTTAATTAATTTTTTTTAAGATAGAAAAAATTACAGATAGTTTTTCAAGAGACGTTGTGATATAATCTTATTATAGTTAGTGAGTATTATTAATAATTTATTATAATTGATTTATTATTAATGCTGATGTGGCGGAATTGGTAGACGCATTTGACTCAAAATCAAACAAGTGAATAACTTATATCGGTTCGAGTCCGATCATCAGTACCATACCATCCAAAAAAATTATTTTATTTTTTAAAGTTACATGGAATAACTATTCATGTTTTTTTTATTTTATATATGGAACTTTAGGGTAATTAAAATGATAATTAATAAATTAAGTTGAGATCGATAATGAAGCTTTATTCAAAATTTATAAAATTTATTAAAAATAAAAATATTAGAAATTTTCCATTAATAGAAGTTGTGGTTGATGATAAACAAATGAATAGTTGGGATTGTTTTTTCCAAATAGAAGAATATCCTGAAGAAACTACACATTTTGAATGTTTTGAAAAAGAATTTCAAAATTTTTTTTTAAAACCATTAAGTGAAGATTTAGAAAATTTTGTACAATTACAACCTTTAATTAATGTACATTTTCGTATTCTAGATTGGAATCTGTTAAAGGATGATTATATTTGGAAAAAACATTATCAATATATGTTAGATAAAATTATTACAAACTCGGGCATAGATATAGATAAAAAATTAATATTTTTTTTTCAAAATACTCCTATTTTGGATTTAAATACCAAAAAGTGTTTATTTAAAAGAGAGAATAAAATAGAAGAAATATTTGACATTTCAGAATTAAAATTAAAAATGCATCAATTACAAAAATTATTTATAAAATTTTATAATTTTAATTTTGATTTTGAATTTTTACAGTTTGATAAAGATGTTATTTCCGAAAAAACGGTTCATCAATATAAATATTTTTCCAATAACTTATCAAAAAATAATAAAAATATTCCTTTATTTAATTTTCAAGATATCCCCATTGTTTATGATGAAATGTTTTTATTTTATAAAAAATTTCCACAAATTATTATTCAAGGTTATATTCAATTTGTAATCGATCATGATAAGTATGGAACATTTTGGATTAGTTTTTATTTGGTAGATCCTATTAGTTGTCAAGATTCTATTTTAGTTAAAAAATTTTTATCTAAAGATATAAAAAAGGCTAAAAGAGAACGTGATGATTTAATTAATGTTTTGCGTGAAGGAATTTTAATATCAGCTGTTATTGAAATTAAACCATCTAAACCGATTAAAGATAAAGTAAAAAGTTTTTATTTTAATTTAAAAGATTATAAGATTTTAGATAAATCATCTATTTTTTTTAAAAAAACAGATGATTATATTGGCAAAAAGCGAATTGAATTTCATATACATACTAAAATGTCCAATTTGGATGCTATTACTAGTGCTAAAGATTATATAGAATTAGCAGAAAAATGGGGTCATGAAGCTATTACTTTTACAGATCATGATGGTTTATATGCTTTTCCAGAAATTTATAAATATATTTACAATAAAAATATTAAAGTTATCTTAGGAGTTGAATTAGATTTTATCGAAGAAAAACCAATTTTTATTACTAATCAAGAAATTAATTTAAATAAATTTTCGGATTTTGTTTTGAAAAATCATAATTATGTGGTTTTAGATATTGAAACTACTGGTTTTTCTAAAACTAGGGATCGGATTATTTCTATAGCTGCCGTTAAAATTCAAAATGGTAAAATTATAGAATATTTTGATGAATTAATTAATCCAGGTAAAGATATAAAAATCAGTAATTTGATTCAGAGATTGACTAATATTTCTGACGAAATTTTATTAAACAAACCTCATATTAAAGAAATTTTGTCAAAATTTTTAGATTTTATTAGGGATTGTCCTAATTGTGTTTTAGTAGCTCATAATGCCAGTTTTGATATTGAATTTTTACAAGAAACATTTAAAAATATTGGCTTATATTGGCCTTTATTACCAGTTATTGACACTTTAACTTTAGCTCAAAAATATTTCAATAAGATTTTGAAATATTTTTCTTTAGAAAAAATTGTTAAATCTTTTAAAATTAAACTTGATTCAGAAGGTCAATACCATAACGCTTTATTCGATGCCCGCGCTACTGCTCTTATTTTTTTAGAAA
Organism: Candidatus Phytoplasma australasiaticum subsp. ipomoeae; assembly: GCF_024425275.1. NCBI lineage: Bacteria > Bacillati > Mycoplasmatota > Mollicutes > Acholeplasmatales > Acholeplasmataceae > Candidatus Phytoplasma > Candidatus Phytoplasma australasiaticum. The sequence continues at coordinate 58,619 of NZ_JALQCV010000002.1, read as the reverse complement.
TGTTAGAGCAATTAGAAGCGCAAAAAATATTTAATTTTTATGATTTACAAGGTTCTTTAGATATTAAATTTGAGAGACCTTATCATGTTAATATTATAGTTAAAAACAAAAAAGGTTATAATAATTTATTTCATTTAATAAGCGATGCCTTAACAAGGGATTTTATAAAAAAACCTCGTTTATTAAAATCTAATTTTGAAAAATACAGAGAAGGTTTATTAATTGGTAGCGGTTGTTTTGATAGTAATGTTTTCAATATTGCTTTATATAAAAATAATTATGATTTAGCTAAAGCTATTTCTTATTATGATTATATCGAAGTTCAACCTCCTCAGGCTTATCGTCATATTATTTATGATTTAAATGGTGATTCGGATTTTGATATAGATAATTCTTATGGATTAAGTATAATAAAAGATACTATTATTAAAATCATTAAAGAAGCTCAAAGACAAAATAAAATTATTATTGCAACAGGAGATGTTCATTATTTATATCCTTACGAAAAAATTTTACGTGAAGTTTATATTAATGCGAAATTAATTGGTGGAGGTTTACATCGTCTTTCGAAATATCCTTCAAAATTTTTACCTGATAATTATTTTTTAACTACTCAAGAAATGTTAGATTCTTTTAATTTTATTTCTGATGAAAAATTGAAAAAAGATTTGGTTATAAATAATACTCATTTATTGAATCAACAAATCGAAAAATTTAAATTTTTTTCTGATCAACTTTTTAATATTCCTGACGATATGTTTGTTAAAAATCTAAAAATTTCTAGCATTAGGTCAGAAATTCTTAATATTGTTAATGAAAAAATTTTGAATTTGTATGGAAAATTATTACATCCTATCATTAAATATAGGATTGAACAAGAATTATCTGTGATTGCGCCTAAAGATAATTTGGAAAATAATAATATTGTAGCGATTTATTATTTATCATATTTATTAGTTAAAAAATCTACTGAAGATGGTTATCCAGTAGGTTCTCGTGGTTCAGTTGGAGCCTCTTTAATAGCTAATATTTTGGGTATTACCGAAATTAATCCACTACCTCCGCATTATCGTTGTGTTGTTTGTAAATATACTATTATGAAAACGAGTATAACCGAAACGCTAACATCTGAATATCAAAATTATTTACAATCCTGGCCTTTTGTTATAGATATACAACAATATCAAAAAAAGTTTAAAACTATATTTTCTGGTTATGATTTGCCAAAAGAGAGTTGTCCTTTTTGTAATCAACCTTTTGTGAAAGATGGCCAGGATATTCCTTTTGAAACTTTTTTAGGCTTTGATGGTAATAAAAAACCAGATATCGATTTAAATTTTTCTGGAGACTATCAAAATCAAATTCATAATTATCTTAGAGAGTTGTTGGGAGAAAATTGTGTTTTTCGGGCTGGAACTATTCAAACAGTTGCTAAACAAAATGCTTATGGTTATATTAAATCTTTTATGGAAGAAAAACAAATTATAATTCGCGATAATGAAAGAGATCGTAGAGTGATTATGATCGAAGGAGTTAAACGTTCTACAGGTCAACATCCTGGCGGAATTGTTATTATTCCTAGTGGATTATCTATATATGATGTTACTCCTATACAGTTTCCGGCTAATGATGTTTCTTCGGAATGGAAAACCACTCATTTTGATTATCACGCTTTAGAAAAAAATTTATTTAAGTTAGATATTTTGGGACATGATGATCCTACTTTGATTAAGTTTTTGATGGATGATGTTCTTAAAAATCCTTCTGAATTTCCTTTTAGTAGATTTCAAGATATTCCTGTTGATGATAATCTTGTTTATGAAATTTTTGCTAATAAAGAAGAATGCAAAACTTCTCAAGCAATTCCTGAATTTGGTACACCTTTTGTTCGTAATATGTTAAATGAAATTTATCTAAAAGAAAAAAAATTTAATTTTTCTACTTTAGTAAAAGTATCAGGTTTATCTCATGGTACTGGTGTTTGGTCAGGTAATGCTCAAGATCAGTTGAAAGATAATAAAAGTATTTTTGATTTGATTACTTGTCGCGATGATATTTTAAATTATTTAATTTCTAAAGGGTTGAAAAAATTGATTTCTTTTGAGATTATGGAATTGGTTCGCAAAGGAAAACAAAATAATGATAGACAAAAATGGTCAGCTTTATCTAAAATAATGCGCGAGCATAATGTAAATGATTGGTATATTGAATCTTTACAAAAAATTCAGTATCTTTTTCCGAAACCACATGCTGCTGCTTATGTTTTAATGGCTTTACGAATAGCTTGGTTTAAAGTTCATGCTCCTTTACTTTTTTATAAAGGTTATTTTTCTACTAGAGTTTCTCAATTTGATTATGAAAATATGATGTTAACAACTGATAAAATAGCACAAATATTACAAAAATCTAACGAAAAAGATATGAAAACAGTTCAAAAAGAAAAACTTCATACTTTAAAGATTGCTAAAGAAATGAAAGATAGAGGTTATAATTTTTTACCTATTGATTTAAATAAATCCGAAGCTAATCTTTTTGTTATGGAAGTATCATCTAATTCTTTAATTATGCCTTTTATTACTATTGATGGCTTAGGCCAAGTAGGGGCTAATAATATTGTTAAAGCGCGCGGTGAAAAATTATTTACACAACAAGATTTTGAAAAACGAGTTAAATTAAATAAAACTATTTTAAAAAAATTTCATGATTTAAATTTAATTCAACAATTGCCTCTAGAATGATATTTTGTAACTTTTAAACTATCAATTAATTGTTTTATATATGTTATAATTTAATTGTATATCTTTTATAATTGATTACTTATAAAAATTAAATTAACGGCAAATTATAAACAGAATTTTAATAGATAAAAAGGTGATCTTATGAATAAAAAGATGAAAGTTATAGTGGTTGGTTGTACTCATTCAGGCACTGCAGCTGTTAAGACTATTCGAAAAACTTATCCATATGATAATATTGATATTACCGTTTATGAAAGAAATAATAATGTTTCGTTTTTATCCTGTGGTATAGCTTTATATATTGGTGGAGTGGTTCAAGATAAAAAAGGTTTATTTTATTCTAATGCTCAGGAATTGTCTACATTAGGGATAAATATGCGTTTAGAACATGAAGTATTGCGGATTGATTTTGATCAAAAAAAAATTTTGGTTAAAAATTTACAAACTAATGAAGAATTTTTTGATTATTTTGACAAATTAATTTTATCTACAGGTTCTTGGCCGGTAATTCCGAAATTGGAAGGAATTGATTCTAAAAACTTATTTTTATGCAAAAATTTTGATCATGCGAATGAAATTATTAAATATGCTAAAAATGTTAATAATATTACCATTGTAGGTGCTGGTTATATTGGTGTTGAGTTAGCTGAAGCTTTTTCTTTGCAAAACAAAAAAGTTGTTTTAATTGATGCCGAAGATAGGATTATGTCTAAATATTTAGATGTTGAATTTACTAAACCTGCTCAACAACAATTTACAAATCACCATGTTGATTTAGCTTTAGGACAAAAAGTTTCTCAATTTATTACTAAAGATGGATTAGTTACTCATGTTAAAACTAATAAAGATATTTTTGCTACAGAAATGGTTATTTTATGTATTAGTTTTCTTCCTAATTCAAGTATTGCTAATGGTTATTTAAAAACATCACCTAACGGCGCTTTTATTGTAAATGATTTTTTACAAACCTCCCATCCTGATGTTTACGCTTGCGGTGATTGCATTAATGTATTATATAATCCTTTAATGGATTATAAATATATTCCTTTGGCTACAAATGCTGTTAAAACAGGAACTATTGTAGGTTTAAATATTAAACATAATAGAATAGCGTTTTCCGGAGTTCAAGGCACTAGTGCTATTAAAATATATGAACTCAATATCGCTTCTACGGGAATTACGGAATATGTAGCTTCACAATTGAAATTGAATTATGATGTTGAAGTTATTAAAGATGCTGATAAACCTGAATTTATGCCAGATTATAATGGAGTTATTTTTAAAATTGTATTTGAAAAAAATACTAAAAAAATTTTAGGTGGTCAGATTTTATCTAAATCTAATTTGTTAGAACAGATTAATACTTTGAGTTTATGTATTCAAAAACAAATGACTGTAGATAATTTATTTTCTATTGATTCTTATTTTAATCCTCATTATAATAAACCTTTTAGTTTATTACAATTAGCGACTTTAAGATGTTTAAAATAATTTAAATTTTCTTATGATATTTAATTTTGTAAAAAACTTTTTTAAATTAGTTCTTCTTTGGTTTGAATAAAATAGTTAAAATCATATCTTATTTTCTTATAATTTTATTGGAAACGACTTGTTAGAGGGGTTTTATATTATGTTTTTCAAATTATTTAATATGCTTTTTTTTATAGCTTTTAATATTTTTGTAGCTTTATGCGGTACTCTTTTATATAAAAAAGCTTTAGAAAACGAATCTATTTACCAAAATAAAATTAATTTTGCTGCAAGAATAGTTGATGTTTATAAAAAAAATGATGAACTTAAAGATACAATGTTGAAGCAAACAGATTTTGTTATTACAAATTATGATAAATTATTACATTATTGGTTAAAATTTATTAATTCATCTGTTACTTTTTTACATAATTTGAATAATGATTTTTTAACTTCTTTATTACCTAAACCTTGATATTTTAATTAATATATAAATTAAAAAAATAATCAATATTTATTTATTGATTATATTTTTTTTTAAATTAAAATATAGATGGGGATGTTTATTGGTTTCGCCAAAATTAAAAGGTTTTATTTGTCATAACTTGGTTACGCAAGTAAAAACGTTCGAGGTTTTTAATAAACGGCAATAAAGAAAATAAAAATAGTCAACATGACTATAAATCCGGTTTTTTTGTTAATGATTTAACAGAATCTGGTTTGGTTCACGCAACAGCTTAAATATAATTATATTTATATAATTTTATTTTGGTTTTTATTAATTAATTTTGATAATATCTAGGTAAATTATTGATTTACTTGGATATTTGATTTTTATTTTTAAATTTTAAATTTATTAAATATTTTTTTGTTTGTTTTTAGAATATAAAACAAAATAATTATGTACAACAAATAAAACTAATTAATTTTGTACAGGGGTTCGAATCCCCTCATCTCCACCAATTTTATTATATTTTTGTGCTTGTTTTATATAATTATTTTTTGTAGATATTCCTTAAATAAGTAAAATATTTTTATTCAAAAAAATTAATTTAATGATATTTTTTGATTTAAAAATTATTTAATTATTTTAAAATGTTTTGGTATTTAAAATATATAACGAATTGTTTTATATTATTTTTTAATAAATGATTTTGTTTATTTTTTGAATAATGTTAAAAAATTGAAATATTTTTAAATAATTAATTTTTTTATTTTTATAAATTTTATTAAATAAATTTATTGTTTATAATTTTTAAAATAATTTTTTAAAAAATAGAAAATTTATTTATATATTTTATATTTTCGAATGCTTTTGATAATTCATTAAAAATTTAATAAAATGATTTATTTTTAATTAATATATTTTGTAATAATAAATATATTAATTTTTAAACAATTATAAAAAATTAACAAAATCATTTATATCTAGTTTAAATGGCGATGAATTATTAATATTTGGAGTTATTTTATCATTATTATTTTGTCGACCTACAGCTATTAAAATAATAGGTATATATTTTTTGTCTATATTGAATAATTCGTTTAATTTATTAAAATGGCAACCTCCCATAAAACAGGTATTATAATTAGAGTTTTGTAAAGTCATAACGAGGTTACATGCGATTAAACCGCATTCAAAAAAAATTTCATTTTTTAATTTTTGCTTATTCATATTATGATAATGTTTTTTAATTTGTTTTAAAATAATTTCTTTTTGCTCTGATGAAATAATTTTATTTTTTAATTTATTTTCATAAATATATTGGGATTTTTCGACTTTTTGTATATTCCCGCACAATAATACGATAGCAGAACTATTTTGAGTTTGTTGAAGATTACCTATCATATATTTTTGTAATTTTTTTTTATTTTCGCTTGTACTAATAATAAAAAAATGCCATGGTTGCAAATCAAAAGAGGAAGGTGTAAAGCGAATTTCGTTAAAAATTTTTTTCCAAATTTCTTTAGAAATTTGGTAATTAGGATCAAAAGATCTAATAGTTTTAATTTTCATTTTATTAATCCTTTATTTAAATTTTAATTTTTTTAATATTTTTTTATATTTTATATCATTTAAGACAATGTATTTTAACAAATTTTAATAATTGATAATAAAAATTTTAAATTAATATTTTATTTTAATTAATAAAATGCAATAAATAAATTAGAAAGGTTTTTGGATTATAAAAGATGTCTCAAAAATTGTTTGATATTTTGCCATTAAATTTTTTTAATTTATTATCTTCTTCTCATAAAGAAATTTATTTAGATTGTCTTTTTATTTTGGCTGATTTAGCTAATAACGAATTTGATGGATATATTGAAAAAAATTTAGCTATTTCTGTATTAGAAAATTATTTTAGCGATAAAAATAATATTTTTTTGGATGAAGATATGGATTCTCAAGCTATAATTAATGCGAAACAGAAAGCTTCTAAAATTATTTATTTATTGAAAAAATATGGATGGATTGGTGAAGAAAAAATTGGTTATAATACCGATTGTTTAAGTTTTTTTGATTATAGTTTAGAAATGATTCATTTTTTTAAAAAAACTATTAATCAAGTTAAACCAGAGTCAATCGGTAATATCTATAGTATTTATGCTTTATTAAAATCTTTGTTGATTGAAAAAAATTATGCTAATTTTTATGAAGCTTTGATTAAAACACAAAATATTCTATGGAAATTAAAAATTTTAAAATCTAATATTTATCGTTTTTATTATCATTTGTTAAATTCTAAAAATTATATTAATACACAATATTTATTGTCTCAATTATTAAGAAATTATAAAAAAAATTTTTTCGATTCTTCTTATTATTGGTTAAAAACATCAGATAATTTTTTCAAATATCGCAGATATATTAATTTATTTTTAAACAAATTAGAAGATTATCATATATATATAAAAACTTTAAGTGAACAATTATGCGTTATTAATCGAAAAAGTTTAGAAGAAAATATTACATTAATAAAAGAACAAATTGAACAAATGAAATTAAATTTAAAAATTGCTGATAGATTAATAGAGATTATTGATATCAAAAACGAACAATATTTACAAATCATTTGTCAAAGAATTTTATTTTTTGATAATAAAAAAGATCATTTAATACATACATTAATTGGTGGTATTAAATTAATCAATGATTATGTTTTCGAATATGATTATTTATTTAATTTTAGTTATATTCATAATTTAGATCAATTTTCTTTTTATAAACCTCGTCGTCATAAACAAAGTTTGGTTATTAATAAATTAAATTTAATTTCAGAAAAAACGAAAAATTTTTTAGAAAGTAAAAAAAAATCTTTGTTAAATAAAGATCATTTTTATACGAAAAAAAATATTCTTAAATTTGTTCAAAATTTAAAATTTAATAAAAATTGTTATTTAGCTTCGAATATTAGTTTAGAAAAGCCTCAAGATTTATCTAGGTTAATTTTAATTCGATTATATTCTTTAAAATTAATTAATTTTTATTCTATTAAATCTGTTAATCAGAGAATCATAGTCAATAATATTACTTTTTCTAATTTTTTAATAATTAGAAAATAATCTTGCTTATTATAGATATTTATTAATTAATTTTTTAATTATATTAACTAATATTGCTATTATTTGATATTAAATTTATAAATATTCATGGTTATTTAATTCAATAATTAAGTAAAATTTAAAAAAATAATTATATATTCAAAAAGGTGTTATTAAGTTATGACTTATTTATCTTTATATCGTAAATATAGACCTCAAAATTTTCAAAATATTATTGGTCAAGATATTATTGTTCAAACTTTAAAAAATGCTATTAAATATTGTAGGATAAATCATTGTTATTTGTTTAGTGGCGATAAAGGTGTAGGAAAAACAACTTTAGCTAAAAATTTGGCTAAAACTATTAATTGTTTAGATAATTCTGGTTTAGATTGTTGTAATTTATGTAAATCTTGTATGAGTATTAATCAAAAAAATAATTTAGATTTGATCGAAATAGATGGTGCTTCTTATAATGGTGTAGATGAAATTCGAGAATTACAAGATACTTCAAAATATAAACCAATTTTGGGAAAATATAAAATTTATATCATTGATGAAGTACATGTATTATCTTATAATGCTTTCAACGCTTTGCTAAAGCTATTAGAAGATCCTCCTGTTAAAATTATTTTTATTTTAATTACTAGTGAATTTGATAAAATTCCTAAAACTATTATTTCTCGTGCTCAACATTTCGGATTAAAACATATTACAGTTGAAGCAATTAGGAAACAATTGGAAGTTATATCTATTCAAGAACATATTGATATTGATATAGATGCTTTATATCAAATTGCTATTTCTTCAAAAGGTAGTATGAGAGATGCTTTGAATAGATTAGAACAAGTTAGTACTTACTATTATAATAGTCATATTAGTGTCGAAGAAGTCTCTAAAATTTTAGGATTAGTTTCTAAATTTCAAATGAAGAAATTAATCGATTACATATTATATGGTAATGTTGTTACGATGATTGATTTTTTAGACAACCTTTTACAACCACATGTAGATATTTTTTTATTTATGGAAGATTTAATAGGGTTTTTTTTAACTTTGTTTATTCAAGAATGGAAAGATACTGATAATAATTTTCAAATAATATTTAAGAATTTAAGCATTAATGAAAAAGATAAATTTTTTATTTTTTTATTTAATTGGAAAAATACTATTAAAAATACTATTCATAAAAAAAAATATTTTATTATTAAATGCATCCAATTAAAACAATTTTTAAGTTTGTATAAAGGAAATAATGCTTTAGAAGATCAGGAAATTATTTATAATGAAAATATTACTGCAAAAAGATTTCCAAATACTATGGAATTATTATCAACAAAAAAGATTTTAGCTACTTCTTGCGTAAATAATATTAGTCTACCTACTTCTGATGTTTTTGAATGTGCTTGTATGAAGTCCAGTTCTTCTTGTTCAATGATTAGTAAGACATTAGATAGTTTTTTATATGGATTAAAACAAATTTTAATAACACCTGATAATCAAATAACTCAAAAAATTAAAAAAAATTGGTGCCGATTAATGAAAATTTCGGATAAAAATTTGGAAATGGCTGCAATTTGTTTATATAAAAGTAAACTATGTTTAATTAATATTAATAAAGAATGGTTAATTTCTTGTTCAAGTGTAGAAGAATATCAACAGTTACTTAAGCCGCATATCAAAAATAAAATAAAAATTATTTTAAATAAAAAAAATAAATTAATGAAAGAGTATTTTGTAATTTTGCATCAAGATTGGGAACAAAAATTATTACCTATTTATGAAAGATATCAAAAAACTCGTCATATGTGTGATTTAGAATTGTCTAAATTAGATATTAATTTTTATTTAAAATATGCTACATTCGCTTCTAAAAATAATTTTTTAGTTAAACCAACGATGGATAACTCTAATAATTTCGAAGTTTTATGCTTGAATAATTCTAATGATTTTTCAGAAGAAAATCAATTTTTTCAGTTAGCTATTAAATATTTTGGTGCCGATAAAGTTAGATTAAAATAATTAAATTATAAAATTTTCTAAATATTCATTCTTATTATAGTTATAATATAATATTGATTGACAGATTAAAATAATAATTTAGAATAAGGAACGGAATGTAATATGTTCGAAAAATTAAAAAGAATTCAAGAATCTATTAAATATGAACAAAAAAAATTAGAATCTAGAGAGTTTACTGCTTGTGTCGGTGACGTTATGATTGTTATGCAAGGGACCAAACAAGTAATTGATGTACGTATTCAAAATTCTCAAATTCTTAAAAATTTAGACCTATTACAAGAAAGTATTTTATTATCTTTTAATAATGTTTTGCAACAAGTAGATAAAGCTTCTCGCGATGTTATTACGAGAGCTTCGGAATATTTAGAGTTTTAATAATTTTTAAATTATATGTCTTTAATTAATTATATTTTTAATCTTTCAAATTTATTTTTAACTGAAATTATAAATATTATTAACTTTAAGTGATTATTTGGAATATATAAATTAATAGTTCTGATTGTTAAAAAATGAATAAAATAAGAAGGTTATTTAAAATATTATGATAAATCAAAGTAATAATCAAAATGCTTTTAAAGAATATTCTATGTTAGAAATCGCTTTGGATATTTTGCAAAAAAACCCAAAACCTATGCCTGTTTATCAATTAATAGAACAGGTTTTGGATATAAAAAAAATAGAAAATTTACGACAAGATTGTTTTTTACAACTTTATTTAGATATTGTAATTAGCGGATTATTTGTATTTCATGGCGAAGATTTGTGGGGTATTAAAACTGATAATTTAGATTTATGGGATAAAGAATATTATGCGGATGAAGAAAAATCTGATATTGACAATGAATTATTAGATTTAAAATATTCTAATAATTTAGATGATGATTTTAGGTTAGAAAATGATTCGGATTTTAGTCATACAGATGAGACAGCTGATCGAGAAATTTTAGAAGATATAGATGATGTTGTTTTGGGAGATGATGAAGCGGTTTTAAGAGAGGAAAGTGATTCTGTTAATGCAGAAGAAGATAAAAATGAAGATATTAACGAATATGATTGGGCGCCAAATGAGGAATAAATATCTTGTTATTTTATCAATTATCAATCATTAATGCTGATAAATACTGAAAAAAATAATAACGATTATTTAAAAGGAAAATGATAAAGGGTTATATATCAGAAAGTCAAATTCTGATATCAAAACGCAAATAATTTATCCATAATTAAATGCTATCGGCGAAATTAGTATAGTTATATCAAAAATTATTAATTTTTTTATTTTATTAGAAAAGATTATATTAATTAAATTATTTTATTAAATACTTTTTTTAAATTCTATATAATGTGAAGGTTGTAGTAATAAATTATGTTTTTAGGAATGTATAATTATACTGTTTATTTAACTTATTTAAATTTGTTAAGTGGATTTATGGGTATTATATGCGCTGTTCAAAACAAAATTATTTTGGCTTGTGTTTTGTTATTATTATCTGGCATTTTAGATGTTTTAGATGGAATTGTTAGTCGTTGTAAAAAAGTTCGTTCTCTTAAGGAAAAAAGATATGGTATTCAAATAGATTCTTTATCTGATTTAATTAGTTTTGGTATATTACCAATTTTTATAGGTATATCTTTTTATAAAAAAATTTTTTATAAAGATTTAGATTTTAAAAATTATTATGATATTTTATTTATATTAATTAGTTTTTTATATCTTTTAGCATCTTTAATTCGTTTAGCTTATTTTAATGTTTTAAGCGAAAGTTCTAAAAAAAAAGCAAATATTAACAAATTTATTGGTGTTCCTGTAACTATTGCATCTATTATTTTCCCTTTATTAGTTTTATTATTTTATTTTAATCCTTTGCAAATATTAAATTGGAATAAAATTTTTTTTGGTATATATGTATTTTGTTTGGTGTTATTATCTTTTTTATTTATTAATGATAAACTGGAATTTAATAAACCTGACATTTTAGGAGTATTATTGATTTTATGTTTATTATTTATTATTATGTTTATTTTTTTATTAATAAACAAAAATATTTTTTTTCATATGAGTAAATTGTGAATAAACGTTTTAAATCAAACAATTTGCATAATAATGTAACAAGTAGCTGGTTACAAAAATCTTTATATCAGGATATACAAAAAAAATGGTGGAAACGTTTTTTATTGAGAATCTTTATTTCTCGTATTTTTAGTAAAATAATTAGTTTTTATTTAAAATCTATTTTTTCACGTTTTCATGTTAAAAAAATTATTGTTAAAAATCATATTGATACTAGTTTATTTCATCCGAGTTCATTTAAATCTTATAATGATTTTTTTGTGCGAACTTACAAGAAGATTAATTTTGATAATTCTGTTTCTGCTTTTATTAGTCCCGGGGAAGGTCAAATGTGTATTTTTAATATTAATGCAAATAGTATCTTTAATATTAAGAACACTCCTTATCATTTGCGCGATCTTTTAAAAAATGATTATTTAGCTGAAAAATATCTGAATGGTTTTTTAGTAATGTTAAGATTACAAGTTTTTGATTATCATCGATATATTTTTGTGGATGAAGGTGTTCAATCTAAAAATAATGTTAAAATTCAAGGTCGATTACATACTGTTAATCCTATTGCTTTTAAATATTTTAATGTTTTTTCTGAAAATAGTCGCGAATATACTATTTTAAAAACTTTAAATTTTGGGGAAATCATACAGATAGAAATTGGAGCTTTATTAGTAGGAAAAATTAATAATCATTCAATTATTAGTTTTAAAAAAGGGCAGGAAAAAGGTTTTTTTTCGTTTGGAGGTTCTGTTATTGTGTTAGTAATTGAACCTAATAAAATTAAGTTTAATCAGTTAATTTTAAATAATTCTCTAATCGGAATAGAAACTAAAGTTAATATAGGTGAAACTATAGGTTTTAAATTGAAACAATAAATTAATCGCAAAGATGATTGGAATTAAAAAAAATATAATGAATGGATAATTGTTTTATCAATGCAAAAAAAAACTAAAATTATTTTTATTACAGGTGGAGTAGTTTCTGGATTAGGAAAAGGTTTGTTAGCATCTTCTCTGGGATATTTATTAAAACAACGAAATTTAAAAATTTTTATGCAAAAACTTGATCCATATATTAATGTAGATTCAGGAACTATGAGTCCGCAACAACATGGCGAAGTTTTTGTGACCAATGATGGAGCTGAAACTGATTTAGATTTGGGTCATTATGAAAGATATTTAGATATTAATCTTACTAAAGATTCGAGTATTACGACAGGTCAAATTTATCAATACGTTATTCAACAAGAACGTCAAGGAAATTATTTAGGAAAAACGATTCAAGTTATTCCTCATATTACAGATGAAATTAAATCTCGCATATTAAAAAATGTTTATTCTGGGGAATATGATATTTTAATTGTGGAAATAGGCGGGACTATCGGCGATATAGAGTCATTACCTTTTATAGAAGCAATTCGTCAAGTGCGACAAGATTTGGGTTTCGAAAATGTTTTATATATACATAATACTTTAATACCTTTTTTAAAATTTTCAGGAGAACCTAAAACTAAACCCACACAACATAGTGTGAAGGAGTTGAGATCTTTAGGTATTCAACCTCAAATTTTAATTTTAAGAAGTGAAAGCGATATTTCGGCAGAAATAAAAGAAAAAATTTCGATTTTATGTGATGTTAAAAAGGAGGCTATTTTTTCTAATGTTAATGTTTCGATCGTGGAAACTATTGTTCTTAATTTGTATGCTCAACAAATTGATAATTTCATTTTGAAATTTTTTAATTTAGAATATTTACCAGTAGCTAATTTATCAGAATGGCAACAAATGATTCAACAAATGAAAATTTTAAAAAAAGTTGTTAAGATTGGTATAGTCGGTAAATATACTGCATTTCACGATGCTTATTTATCTGTAGTAGAAGCTCTTAAACATGCAGCTTATTTTAATAAAGTAGGCATTGACATTCAATTTATTTATTCTGAAGATATTAATAGTGATAATGTACACAACTTTTTATGTGATTGTGATGGTATTTTGGTTCCTGGTGGCTTTGGTGGTCGAGCTATTGAGGGTAAATTACAAGCTATTCGCTATGCTCGTTGTAAAAATATCCCTTTTTTTGGAATTTGTTTAGGTATGCAATTAGCTGTGGTGGAATACGCTAATAATGTTTTAAATTTATTCGGAGCAAATTCGACGGAGATAGATGAAAACACTCCTTATCCGGTAATTAAGTGCAAAATTACTGATACTGATATGGGGGGAACTTTAAGATTAGGTTTAAAAAAGACTAAAATTATAACGTCGAGCAAAAGTTATGCGATTTATCGAAAATCCGTAATTTCTGAAAGATATCGTCAACGTTACGAAATGAATTCTGAATATATTTCCATGTTTACGCGAGATAAAAATTTTATAATTTCTGGTTTAAATTTGCAAGAATCAATTGTAGAAATAATAGAATTGGTTGATCATATTTGGTTTATAGGAGTTCAATTTCATCCAGAATTTTTATCTCGCCCATTTAACCCGCATCCTTTGTTTAAAGATTTTATTTTAACTGCGGCAATTTATCGTCAAAAGAATAAAAAAAAGTGTTCATAAACGAACACTTTTTTTATTTTATTAAAATTTTAAATGGATTTTATTATTATAATTTTAAATCTGATTTAACTAGACCTAATAAATCATTAATGTCACTAGTTTTTACCATTTTAGGAACAAATTCTTTTACTTTGTCATCTATCCAATTACTAGCATTGTCATTAACAAATTGTAATGCTTGATCAGCTTTTGTTTTTAAATTGTTTGCTGCGGTTATTGTTGAATCAGAAATTTTTTTATCTTTAATATCTGCTTTGTTATTTTCTGCCAATGCATCTACTATTTTTTTCATAGCATCAACTACTTTTTGTGATTCTTGTTTAGCATCATCTAAAGAAAGTTGGTCTTTTGTTGATTTGCCTGTGAAATCTTTAATTTCGACTTTTAAATTATCAATATCTTTAGCTGTTAATGTTTTTATTGTAAAAGGTGCCCAATGCAATAATTTCGCTGTTATGAAATAAACAACTAAAGCTATACCTGCAGATGCTAAAACACCAACTGTAATTTTGCCGTTTTTAGTTTGTAAAAAATTTTCTTTGTGATTCATAAAGAAACTTTTTCTTCTCCTCTATTTATTATATAATTTTATTAAATCTTTTGTTTTATAAAAAGATTCAATATCGCCTTCAATTATAACATATTTTTAGTCTTAGATAAGGTAAAATAATAAATTATTGTAAAATAATAAATTATTTTATTTTATTTTATCAAAAATTTTATGTAGATTTTTTTCTATATTTTTATCTTGCGATATATTTTGCTGATTTTGATAATTTAGCAAATTATTGATGTAAAAAATAGATTTTTTTTTGTTAGCATTAGCTTGTTTAATGGCTTGTATAATTTTTTCTTGTGGATAATTAAATTCAAGATACCATTTTTTAATTATTTCTAATTCTTGGCTATTCAAAACATCTCCTTTAATTTTTTCAATATTAGATATAGTATGACTAATATCTGAAATATTTTTATGTTTTAAATTATTTAATTTTGGTTGTTTATATAATTTTTCGATTTGATTAAAAGTTTCGCCTAAGTTAAACATTTCTTGAACTTGATTATTAATTTCTTTTTGATATAAATACAAAAAGTTTTTTTTTATTAAATTACCTAAAATATTATTTATTTCTGTTAAGGATAAATTAGTGTTTTTTGTTATTTTTTCTGTTGATAGAATAGGTTGTTGATATTGTTTAAATAGTAATAATAGCATTTTTACTTCTTTAATTGATAAATTAAGTTTTAGATATTTATGAATTAAAATTTTTTCTATATCTAAATATCCTTCTTCATATATTTCTTTTAACATTATTTTAGTTTACTTTCTTGCGATAATTTTTCTAAAGCTATTTTAGCTGCTTGTTGCTCGGCGGATTTTTTTGTTTTACCTTCGCCTTTACCTAATAATTGTTCGGATAAATATACTTCAGCAATAAACTCTTTTTCATGTGCTAATCCTGTTTCAGCAACAATTTTATATTTAATGTGTTGATGACGTGTTTGCACTAATTCTTGTAGTTGCGTTTTAAAGTCAATAATTCCTATAATTTTAGATAAACAAGGAACTACTATATAATGAAAAGTTTTTTTTACTTGCAAATAACCTAAATCTAAATATATAGCTGCGAATAAAGCTTCAAAAGCATCAGCAATAATAGAATAGTTATATATACCTCTTTTACGTTCACCTTTTCCTAATAAAATATATTGTTTTAGATTTATTTCGGCTGAATAAATTAAAAGAGATGCTACACAAACAGCTTGAGCTCTTTTTTTAGTCATTATACCTTCATTATCTTGGTTTTTTCTATAAAGATAATTAGCCATGAGAAAATTAATAATAGAGTCCCCGAGAAATTCTAATCTTTCATTATTGTGATGTTTTAAATTATGTTCATTAGCATATGAACTATGTGTTAAAGCGTTAATATATAAATTAATATTTTTAGGCTTTATATTTAATCTTTTAAATAAACTTTGAAGATACATGATAATCCTTGTATTTATTGAAAATTTTCAATTATTTTTTTTAAAAAATTTTTTTTGATTAAATCAATTGTTTGATTAATAGTGTGATAGAAAGAATAGCTTGTAGAATTACCAGGAGCTTTAATAATAATTCTTGTTAATCCTAGTAATATAGCTCCTCCTGTTTTATCTGTATTAAATTTTTTAAAATGGTTTTTTATAGTTTTATACAAAAATATTTTACTAATTATTTTTGTATAAAAATTATTAGTTAGCATTTTTTTTAAATTATTTTTATACATTTCTGCAGTGCCCTTGTATGTTTTTAATATCATATTAGCTGTAAAACCGTCACTTAGTAAAATATCAGCTTCTGTATTAAAAAAATTATTTGGTTCTTCGTTCCCTTGGAAATTAATTTTTGGATTATTACTTAATAATTTAAAAATATTAACATCCATTTTTCGACCTTTGTTTGGTTCTATACCTATATTTAAAAGTTTAATTTTAGGTTCGGGTATATTTAATAATATTTGAGCCAAATAATTAGCGCATATAGCAAAATCTAGAATATTTTCTTCTTTTATTTCCGCATTAGCGCCTGCATCTGTTAAAATTCGAGTGCGATTATCAATAGATTTAAACATAAGTGCTAATGATATTCTTTTTATTCCAGGTAAAGTGCCTATAATAAGATAACTAGCTAAAACTAATGCTTGTGTTGGTCCAGCCGTTATAAAACCATCTATTGATGATAGTTGATTAACATCTCTAAGAGCTACAAACATAGAATAAGGAGTATTATCTCTTATAGCTTCTCTGATATTTTGAGCATTCATGGACAAATATAGAGGTGTATTTATAATTTTTAATCTTGTTTTAATAACATTTAAAATATTTTTTGTAGTTGTTTCTTTTAAATAATCTTCTATTTTTTTTTGATCACCATATAAATTAATATTCAAATCTTTATTTGAAATTAAAGCTTTTATTGTTCCTTGAATTACTATGTTAGGAGCAAAATCTCCACCCATAGCATCTATGGCTAATGTAATCATATAAAATCCTTATATTGAAATTTTTAATTTTTTTAAAAAATTAGCATCATTTTTTAATTAAAAAGTCTATTTTTAAAATTTTTATAACTTTTTATATTTTTATTCATTAAATTAATTAAAAAAATGCATTTTTTATTTTTATAGTTTTTAATTTTAAATTTTTAAGTTATTTTTGATAATTGAAATAAATTATTTGTTTTAAAAATATAATTTTTATTTATAATTTTAATTTTTCTATTTAACTAATATGATATAGAAATGTGCATTTTTTTAATTTATAAAATTTTATTTTTTATGTAGATTGTTAAAGATGATAATATTTTATAAATAAAATAATATCAACTTTTTAATTATAACATATTTTATAAGGATGATATTAGAAGTTGATTTTTCTTTTATACTCATTTAAAATTTTCCATTTATCCTTTTATTTTAAGTAAAAAAAATAAATTGATTAATTTCTTATCAGGTATTTTAAAATTGAAATAAATGTATATAATTTTATTTTTTAAATTTAAAATTATATTTATATTTTTTCTTGACATTTGTAATAAGAATTAAATATAATTCTAATATGAAATTGCTATAGGTTGTAGTAATGATTTGAAAGTTAGTTTTAGTTTTTTAATTACTTTTCAAAATATTAATATCTTTTGATATTAAATCTAAAGACTATTAAATTATTTAATTTTTATTTTTTTATAAAAAAATAATATTTTTTTAATTAAATTAAGTAATATTTATTTTAGATTATTTATTTTATAATAAAAAATGCAATTTTATTATAAAAAAATTTTGAGTTGAAAAATTATAATTCGATTATAATCCAGAGAGAAGGTGAAAATTTTAACTAATTAAAAAATTCGCTAATTTAAAAACATATATGCATATATGTTGTTGTAATATAATACATAAAGTGTTGACTATATTTTAAATAATTGCCATATATTCCGATTTAAATTTTTTTAAAAATTGGCTTTTATTTTATAATTTATTCGTTATTATATTAGACAAAATGATTAAAATTTTTTTATTTTTATTAATATAATCATTTAAATAAGTTAGAAATATTTAGAAATTATTACATTAATTGAGGATAAATTCTTTTATTTTTTTATTAGTAATAAAAGAATTTGTTTTTTATAATTATTCTACTATTTTTAATATATTAATTATCTCAAATGTGAGATTTATATTTCTATTATTAATGAGATCTATAAAAATGATTTAAATACAAAAAAATTTGGGATTACATGATTTGGAGATAATAATTAACCTAAACCGCAAATTTGATTAAAAAATTATTTTATATAAAAATAGTTTCAACACCATATATATTATTTTAAAATAATTTGTAAGTTGCATGAATTATAAGCTTATTTGCATTTTGTTTTTTAAAATGAAATTTGTAATTAATATTATTATTTTTATAATTGCATTTTTAATTATTAATAATTATTTTTTTAAATATTAAAAAACACAAATCTAATAAATTTTTATATACAAACTGTTATTAGTTGAAAATTAAAAAAATTTAGATCTTTTTATACTTAAAATTAAAAGATAAAAAGATATGATAACGTGATAAAATAAATTAGTAATAATTTGTTTAAACTAATGATAGTTAGGATATTAAGAGTTGGAATACTGAAATTTTTTTTGTCTGTAAATTCTATTTTTAGTGTGAAAATTGCATTTACAAAGATAAATTTGATCACTATTCCTTTATTTTAAATCTATTATGATATGATTAGTTTAAATTTTTAATTAAAATAAAATTTTTATTTTAATATATTATATTAAAGAATTTATCGAAAGAGATATGTTATTTTTTATGCTTAAAAATAAAACTATTAAGAATATTTATGAAAAGTATTCATTTTACTTAAAAAAAAAAATTTCTATTAATGGTTGGAGGGCGCCAAAGAGGCCTAAATTTCGAGCTATTTAACCAATAGCCAGGGCAGTTAAACCCTGAAAGGATATGGTCGGTCGGACAAACGAAAGAATGTCGGATTAGAGCAGACCATAAAAGCGGGTTGAGACGAAAGCAAATTAGTCGAGACGATTCCGCCACCGAATAATTCTATGGAGAAGCCTGCAATGGCCTAAGAAGGAAAATTGATGTAATATTAAGACCTGTTCCGGAAGTTGCTTAAACGGACAGTCCAGAGGCTATCAATATATATCCAACGTATGGGATAGTTTAACAAATAAAGAAACCTGGAATCAGCCTCTACAAAGAGGATACTTCCCCTAAAGAATTAAGGTAGAAATTTAGTGTAACTTGGAGAATCCTAAAACTAAGTAATTAAGTTTACTAATCCAGGGATGAAAGTCTGGATGGTTAAGGATAAAGAATCTTCTTAGTAGTCGTAATAGTAAACCTAAATTTGGAATAGTTTAGTGAATCGTCTTACCAAGAAGAGAGCTAATTACTCTCATAGGGCGAAAGAAGAAAGTAATTTACTACTTATTCAATGGTATCGAGAGAAAGGAGTTGATATATTATGTCAACAACTGTTTCATCAGAAACTAAACTTTTGCGAACATTGGATAAAATTCAATATTGTTCATCAAACGGCTACTCTTTAAAAAGGGAACTTCAGCAAGGAATGAATAACTTTTATAACACATTAATGGCGTTCAACAAAATTGCCACCAACAAAGGGGCGGGCACACCCGGAATCGACAACAAAACCATCGATGGAATCAATCTAGGAAGATTAGAAAGATACCATCTGGAATACGTCAATAACGGTTACCACCTAAAACCAGTTAAAAGAATCTTCATTCCTAAAGATGATAAAAAAACCCGACCCTTAGGCATACCTACCATCAAGGATAGATTGATGCAAAAATGCCTGGAACAACTCTTAACTCCTTATTTTGAGAATATCTTTTCAGAATGGAGTTTTGGATTCAGAACCAAAAAATCATGTCATGATGCTATCAAACGTGTCAAACAAAGATTTAAAGGGATAGATTATTTTGTCAAAATTGACTTAAAAGGCTACTTTGATACCATTAATCATGAGATTCTGATGAGAACCTTAAACCAGTTCATTAAAAAGAATAAAACGCTCGTAACCATTAACAAATGGCTGAAAGCCGGATTCATGAAGGATGGCATCAAGTACGAATCTTTATCGGGATCTCCTCAAGGAGGAATAATTTCTCCTCTGTTGGCAAATGTATACTTACATTACATCGACTTTAAAATGGAGGAACTGATTAAAGTAGGAAAACCAATTAAGAAGAGTAACCTAAAATATTGGAAGGCATGGAAAACACGCCAACATCATAAACTGGGGATTGATAGATACATCAACCTAAATCCAAAACCAAGAGTTGAATACATCCGCTATGCTGATGATTTTATCATCGGCATTAAGGGTGAGTATAACCAGGCAGAGAAAATCAAAGACCAAGTAACGCAATGGCTAAAACAGGACCTTAACCTCACTGTTAGTAAGGATAAATCCAAAATTGTTAAAGCCAGTAAAGGGACGAGGTTTCTAT
The DNA here is from genome assembly GCF_024425275.1 of Candidatus Phytoplasma australasiaticum subsp. ipomoeae. Classification (NCBI taxonomy): domain Bacteria; kingdom Bacillati; phylum Mycoplasmatota; class Mollicutes; order Acholeplasmatales; family Acholeplasmataceae; genus Candidatus Phytoplasma; species Candidatus Phytoplasma australasiaticum. The sequence goes on along the minus strand of NZ_JALQCV010000002.1, from coordinate 37,669 downwards.
CCTACATGATAAAAGTTAACCCTACCAATAAAACCCGGGAAAGGAAAACTATCAAGAATTCCTTGAACGGTCAAGTTCAAATCCAAATCCCCAAGGCGAAAGCCGAAGAATATGGATATGAATATAATTGGTTAAAAAGGGGAAAGGTGAAACACGACGAAACACTAGCAGAAAGAGACGAATTAGAAATAATCCGGACCTATAAGACAATTGTTAGAGGAATTATCCAATACTTTTGTTGGGCTAACAATCTAAGTGTTTTGACTCACTTAAGTTATCTAGCGGAATATAGCTGTTTGAAAACACTAGCAAGGAAACGGAAAACGTCAATTGCTAGGGTTCGAAAAAAATGTAAAATTGGTTCAACTTGGGGTATTTCCTATTATAATAAAGGAGAAACCCAATATGAACCATGGGATGTTTACTCTTGGGGTAAAATTATAAAATTACGTAACTATAAAGGGAATCCTGATATTTACCATAAATAAAAATATATTCCAAGCGCGTACGCATCTAACTGACCGTTTAAAAGCGGAGCATTGTGAGTACTGCGACAAAACAACCCAACTACAAATTCATCACATTGGTACGGTCCGCAATGCGCACCACCAAAGTATCATGAATAAAAGAACAAAGGTATTGTGTGAAGATTGTCACCGAAAGGTAACCAATCAACAAACACACGATATCAGAAAGAATAAGAACAATAGGAATAAATAGCTAATTAACCGCGAGGAGAAATTAGTTCTCGCAAGAGAGTAAATTATGGAAAGCCGGATGCTGGGAAACTTGCTTGTCCGGTTTGGACGGGGGCTGATTGTAAATAAAACAGCAAAGACAAATCGCTGAATAAAACGCAATTAATCTATCCGTATTAAAAAATTGCCGTTTTCAAAAAAAAATTTTTTTCATTGATATTAATGATGGTACTTTTATTGAAGATTTGCAGATTATTTGCAAAGATAATGATTTTATTTGTTTGAAAAAAATTAAACATGAACTTAATATTGGAGCTTCTGTTTATGTAGAAGGATTTTTAATGCCTTTAGAAGATGTTTCTTCTAAATATTTTGAATTAGTTGCTTCTTGTATTGTTGTTTTGGGCTCTAGTTCTATAAAATATCCTATTCAACCAAAACCGCATTCTAAAGCTTTTTTAAGACAATTGCCTCATTTGCGATTGAGAACAAAACTTTTCGGAGCCGTTTTTAGATTACGAAATACTTTAACCTGTGCTATACATAATTTTTTTCAACACAAAGGTTTTATTAATATACATACCCCTATCATTACTACTAATGATGGCGAAGGAGCTGGTTCTTTGTTTCAAGTAACGAGTTTTAATCTTCAAGATTTATCAAATCAAAAAAATCTTGATTTTAAAAAAGATTTTTTTGGAAAACCTGTTTTTTTAGCTGTAACAGGACAATTAGAAGCTGAAGCCTTTGCAACAGCTTTAAATAAAGTTTATACTTTTTCTCCTACTTTTAGAGCAGAAAAATCTAATACTTCTCGTCATATTTCCGAATTTTGGATGATTGAAGCAGAAATGGCATTTTGTGATTTATCATATAATATTGTTTTAGTTCAACAAATGTTGCAATATGTTATTAAATTTTGTTTACAAAAAAATAAATTTGATTTAGATTTTTTTGAAAAAAATATTGAACCCGGTTTAATTAGTCGATTGAATTATGTTGTTAATCTTAAAGAGTTCCCTCAAATTACTTATAAAGAAGCTATGAATATCCTTAATAAAAGTTCATATGATTTTGAACAAAAACCTATTTATGGTGAAGATTTATCTACAGAACATGAAAAATATTTGACAGAAGTTATTTTTAAAAAACCTATTTTTGTAACTAACTGGCCTAAAAATATTAAAGCTTTTTATATGCGTAATAATTCTGATAATGAAACGGTTGCGGCTATGGATTTATTAGTTCCGAAAGTAGGAGAATTAGTAGGCGGTTCTCAAAGAGAGGAAAGATTTGAAGTTTTACAAGATAAAATGAAAGAAATGCAAATAAATAAAATAGATTTAGACTGGTATTTAGATTTGCGTCGTTTTGGTAGTTGCATTCATTCTGGATTTGGCTTAGGGTTTGAACGAATGCTACTTTATTTAACGGGTTTAGATAATATAAGGGATGTTATTGCCTTTCCTAGAAGTTATTATAATATTTCTTAATATTTCTTTTTTACAAAAAAGTCTAAAAAAAACAAAATAAAAGAGGTTATATAAAAAATATGTTTATTAAAATGTCAAATGTTTCTAAAGTTTTTGTTAATAAACATAATCGTAAAAAAACTTTCGCAGTTAAAAATATTAATTTAGAAATAAAAAAAGGAGAATTAGTAAGTATTTTAGGACCTTCAGGTTGTGGTAAATCGACTATTCTTTATATCATAGCAGGTTTAATTTCAGTTACTGAAGGTAATATTTTTTTTGATAATATTGATGTTACAAAAGTTCCTCCAGAAAAAAGAGGTGTCGGTTTGGTATTTCAAAATTATTCTTTGTATCCTCATATGACTGCACGTCAAAATATTACATTCCCTTTACAAAACTTAAAAGTATCTTCTGAGAAAATTCAAGAAGAATTAGATAAAATTTCTGCTTTAACATCTACTAGTGACTATTTAGATAAAATGCCTTTTGAATTATCCGGGGGTCAACAACAACGTGTAGCTATAGCTAGGGCTTTAATTAAGTATTCTGGTATTTTATTGTTAGACGAAGCTTTATCTAATTTAGATACTCATTTGCGTATTAGAATGAGAGATGAAATACGAAAAATACAGATTAAAACTAATGTAACAGCTGTTTTAGTAACTCATGATCAAGAAGAGGCCATGTATATGAGTGATAAAATTTATGTTATGAATAAAGGTACTATTCAACAAGTAGGTACCCCGTATGAAATTTATAATAATCCTGTTAATTTGTTTGTAGCTTCTTTTTTAGGTGTTCCTCTTATTTCTGTTTTTCATGGCATATTGAATCGTGGTAATTTAAAAATAGGTGAAAATGTGATCTTACAAGATCAACGTTTTCAATCATTTGATAATAAAGAAGTTTATGTGGCTATTAGGCCTGAGGGTTATGAATTAAAAAAAGATGGAATTTTTGAAATCGAAGGTATAGCTTTGGAAAATTTAGGTCGTGAATTAGTTTTATTGGCTAAAAAAAATGAATCCATTCATAAAACGTTTCAAATTATTATACCTACTTATCAACAAACACAATTAAAAGCTGATCAAATTAATAAACAAAAAATTCGTTTTGATATTAAACAAAATAAATTATTTGTTTTTGATAAAATTAATGAAAATAGGATTTTTTAAATGTTAGAGATTATGGGATATAAAAATCGTAGACATTGGTATTATTTAGCTCCTATGTTGATTTTTTTAACTGTTTTTACTTTTTATCCTTTGGTTAAAAATATTATTATTTCTTTTAATGCTAAATATGATAAATTTAATGATTCTTTTAGTATGAAAATTTCTGATTTTTTTAGTTTTAGTAATTATATTGCCATTTTTAAAGATATAGATTTTATTTTTGCATTACGAAATACTTTGATTTTGGTTATTATTTGTGTTCCGATATCTATTTTTTTATCTTTAATTATTGCTTTAGCTTTAAATAGTGTTCGTAATTATGTAGTTCAACATTTTTTTAAAACATTTTTTTTATTACCATTATTATCTAATACCATTATTATGAGTATGATTTTTGGTTCTTTTTTTTATTATAATACTACTAATTTGATTTCTTATAGACCAGAAGGATTATTTAATTCTTTTTTAGGTTTTTTTGGTATTCGTCCGCAACCTTGGATTAACATCGCTGCTCCTTATTCGCATAAAATTTTTGTTTTAGTTTTTTATAATATATGGGCTAGATTACCTTTTAAAATATTTGTTTTTATTTTATCTTTGCAGGATATTGATAAATCTTATTATGATGCTGCCAAAATCGATGGAGCTTCTAAATTTCGTATTTTAACTAAAATAGTTTTACCATTGCTTGCTCCGATTATTTTTTATCAATTAATCATTGAAACTTTAATGGTTATCAAAGAGTATGAATCTGTTATAGGTGTTTTCGGGCGAAACGCTAATTATCGAGTACAAACTTTGGTAGGTTATATTTATAATCAATTATCTAGTTCTCATTATAATTCTTATTCTAAAGGAGCAGCAGCTGCTACGATATTATTATTAATTTCTGTTGTTTTTACTACTATGAGTTTTTACATTTCTAAAAAAGAAAATAAATTGATGAAAGTGGATTTGTAATAATTATTGTATGGATATTAGTAAGATTTATCGTTATATAAGTATAAATGTTTGTAATATTAAACATAAGTTAAGTAAAATTAGTTACTTTATTATTATTAAGTATTTATTTTTGATATTTATTTTGTTATTTTTAACATTTCCTTTTTATGTTATGGTTATCACTTCTTTGAAAAGTAATGAAGATATTATACAAAATAATTTATTGAGTTGGCCTAAACAAGGTTTACAATTTATTAATTATAAAAACGTTTTCGCTATTAAAGATTTTAAATTTTTGAAATATTTTGTTAATACTTGTATTATGGTATCTTTATCGACTTTGGCAGGTACTATTTGTTGTGTTTTAGCAGCTTTTGCTTTAAGTTTTTTTGTTTTCCCTTTGAAGAGAATTATTTTAATGTTATTATTTTTAGCTATGTCAATTACTAGCGAAACTTTAGTTTTGACAAATTTTCGTACTGTTTCTAATTGGGGTTTAGTGGATAATGGTAATGGTTCTATTGTTCCTGGTGGTGTTTATTTAGCAATGACTTTTCCTTATTTAATCAATGTAGTGCATTTATTTTTGTTAATTCAAACTTTTAAACGCGTACCTAAAGAACTTTATTATACATCTAAAGTTGATGGTATTACGAATTTTCAATATTTATGTAAAATTTTATTACCTATTACGAAACCTACTGTTATTGTAATTTCTGTTTTCAGGACTATAGCTGCTTGGAATGCTTATGCTTGGCCAGAATTGGTCGGCGCTAAATTATTAACGAATATGATAAGAAAAATTTTCGATTCAGAAGCTTTTATGGATACTCTTAATCTTCAAATGGCAATTTTTGTTTTGATTAATTTACCTTTATTATTTTTATTTATTGTATTTAAAAAATATATTATATCTGGAGATAGTCGACGTGGTATTAAAGGTTAATTTGAAATCGAAAATTTTAAATATCGGTAATGTGAGCAAAATATTTATTTATTTTGGCACTATTATTGTTTTCATTATAATTTCTAATTCCTTAAGAACTTCTCAAGATAACGAATTTTTTATTAAAAAATATGATAATTTAAAGAATTTGGTTAGTAAAAAATTTCAAAATCATAATTCTCAAATTAATTATTTTAAACATCTTAAAAAACCTGTAGAAATTATTTTTTGGCATACTTTATATCCTAGAGAATTAGAAATTGTTAAAGAGACTATTCGAGAATTTGAAAAACATAATCCTAATATTAAGGTTAAAGATGTTAATAAGGTTAATTGGGAACAAATTTGTAAAAGCGTGGCTAATTCTTTACCTGTTAACAAACAACCTAATATTGCATTTTCTTATGATGATCATATTGAATTTTATTCTAAATCATTTAAAGTGGTACCTTTAGATATTTTCATGGATTATGATGAGGATTTTGGCAAAACCTCAGAATCTAATAATAAATATAATTTTTTTCCAGGTTATGCTAAAAAATTAAAATTACCTAACGTATATGATGGGCAAGATCATCATTATAGTTTACCATTTGTTAAATCGACAGAAGTTATGTTTTATGATAGCGATTTGTTTAAACAATATCGTGATGATTTAAATAAAGTTTTTTATGAAAAACATAAATCCGATTTTAAAGATTCTTGTCAAGAAATTATTGATTCTAATGGTAGATTCGATTTTAAAGCTTTAATTAATAATAAAGATTATTTAATTTGGCCTTATTTAGAAACTTTGTGTGCTAAAATTGTATCGCTTAAACAAGATCCTACTTTTATTCCTATTACATCTGAAAGTCTAGCTAATTTAATTATTATTAGCAATGAACAAAAAGGCATATCTTATCCTAAGGATGAACATTCAATTAAGAGTTTTTTGTTAGATGAAAATGTAAAAAAAAATATGCAATATTTCAAGGAAAATTTTTATAATAAAGGTTTTTTAACTAGTTCCAAATTAATTGGTATTAGTAATAAAGAAATGTTTATGCAACGTAAAACTGGTATGTTTATTACTTCTACTAGACGTTCTGATTTATTACATAATCAAATGTCAGATTTTAATATAGAGATGACTCCTTTTCCTTGTATGAGTTATACGGATGATTATAAAAATATTATTCAAGGTCCTAATGTTAATTTATTTTATTCAGAAGATAATGATAAAATGTTAGCTTCTTGGTTATTTTTAAAATATTTAATGTCTAAGGATGTTTATGTGGATATGTTATTAGGCAAAGGAGGTTTTATTATTACTCGAGAAGATGTTTTGAACACCTTAAACGCATTAAAATTAGATTCTGATCCTTCAAAGAATTTTGTTGATGACCAAATCCAAAAATTAGAAAAGATATTATTAAGTATACCTTCGCATAGTGATCTTAATAATGAATTAAATGCAAAAATAATTCAAGATAAAAAAAATGGAAGACGCGATTTGTATAAATATAAATCTGTTAAATTTGCTCAAGAGCATACTTATGATAATAATAAAAAAAATACTTATTTTACTACACCTATTTTTTCTAATGTAGTATTTTTTCGTTCGATATTAAATGATTTATTTACAGAAATTTTAGCCCTTGATAATCGAACTATCAATTTAAAGGAAAAAATAAATTTTTTATTTATGGAAGCTTATAAAAGGATTGTCCATGATTAATATAAAAAGGTTTTATTAAATAATTTAGGAGAATATAATAAAAAATGAATCAAAAGGTAGTAGAAATGAATACCAATATGATATCTATTAATCATTTAATTCTTCATAATATAAATGAATTTGATATCATTACTATATTTGGGCATAAAAATCCAGATGGAGATTGTTATGGTTCTCAATTAGGATTGAAAGATATTATTCAACAAAGTTTTCCTAATAAACAAGTTTATGCTTTAGGCGAAAATAATCCTATTTTTTCTTTTTTAGGTATAATGGATGAAATTAATGATGATATTATAGCTAAATCTTTAGCTATTGTAGTGGATTGCGGAAATACTAATGTAATTAGTGATTTTAGATATAAAATAGCTAAAAAAATTATACGTATTGATCATCATTTGATAGGAGATGTTTATGGAGACGAAAAAAATTCTTGGATTGAACCTAATTTTTCTTCTTGTTCGGAAATGATTTATACTTTTAAAGAAATTAATAATTTGAAATTGAGTATAAAAGGAGCTTTACCTATTTATATTGGTATGGTCACAGATACGGGTCATTTTCGTTTTGATAGAGTTAATCATAAAACTTTAAAGATAGTATCTGATTTGTTAAGTTATGGTTTTGATGCTTTTCAAATTGATACCAAAATTACTGTTCAACCCATAAATATATTAAGATTTAAAGGTTATGTGTGTAGTAATTTTGTTGCTGAGGATGGTTTAATTTATGTCAAAATTACTAATGAAATTATTGAAAAATTTAAGTTAAGATTTGAAGATATAAATAGTGTAGTTAATATTTTTCACAATATTCAAGATCATCCTGTGTGGTTATTTATAATAGAAAATAAGGTTAATAATTATTGGAAAATAAGTATACGTTCGATAGGTCCTAAAATAAATCATATTGCTAATAAATTCAATGGTGGTGGTCATTTCCGTGCTTGCGGTATGAATGTGTATAATCAACAAGAGATTGATCAAGTAATTCAATTAGCTAAAAATTCTATTAAAGATTATGAACATCAAAGAAACCTAAATATCAAATTATCTAATCAATAACTAGTATGATAATAAACCAAAAAGATAATAACAGTTCCTTAAAGTAAAGAATAAGGAAATTAAAATAGCGTTTAAAAGCGGATTGTGATGAAGCAGTTAGTCAAAAATGATATTCTAAGGATTAACTTGAAAGGTCCTAAGAAGCTAAGAAAATTTAATTTGATAAACGTCTATCTTTTAAACTACTGAAACCGAACAATCCAGAAGCTATTGATATTGATATACAATAAGCCTTATCGGATAGTTTATTAACAAATGAAATATGAAAACTTATTGTTAAAATAAAAAATATCTCCCCTCTAAAGAATTAATGTCGATATTCTTAAAGGTTAGTTATTAAATTAACCAAAAATCCCATATTATAAAAAATAATTGACCATTTGGTTTAAATATTAAAATAAACAAAATAAAAAAATAAATTAAAGTGAGTAAATAATGTTAAAAGAAGAAACTATTGCAGCTATTGCCACACCTTTAGGTATAGGTAGTATTAGTGTAATTCGTGTAAGCGGAAATAAAGCTATTGAGGGTATTAATAGTATTTTTAAAGGTATTAAAAAAACTAATTTATTGGAGGTATCCACTCATACCATTCATCATGGTTTTATTTTAAATCATTTAGGCGAAGTTTTAGATGAAGTGTTAATTTCTATTTTTCGAGCTCCTCAATCGTTTACAGGTGAAGATATTATTGAAATTCAGGCTCACGGAGGAACTTTAATTACTAAACTCCTGTTAGAAAGAGTTTTGTCTTTACCATTTTTTAGATTAGCAGAACCAGGTGAATTTAGTAAAAGAGCTTTCTTAAATAAGAAAATCGATTTATTACAAGCAGAAGCTATTATGGATTTAGGGCGCAAAAGATGCGCATAATTCCGCTATTTAACGCATAGCCTGGAGCGATAATCTCCAGAGGTCACGTAAACACTGTAAGGTGGGCTTGATTAATTGTCTCGAAAGAGTAATTAATAACAGCAAAAGCACGCAAGCGCGATGAGACGAAATATCTAGTCAATAAGTCGGCGCCAGACCAGAAGTTAAGGAGAAGGTGAAAATCCCTAAGCGGTTAAGTAGCGTGGTAATCATTAAACATTCTGGTAAGATATTGACACCAGGATTAGGGAGTATACATAATAAAATTAAATCGTATTATGTAGATTATTAATAAGGTTTTAAATTATTAAAACTTATCTTCCTACACTAATTTCATTAAAATATTGTTATTAATATTTTTTATGAATGCTCCAATTGGCAACAATTGTAAACTGCACCTAACACTTCTCGTAGAATTATGTCGTAACTTTGATCTCCCTAAAAGCACCACCAAAGGGTTAAAACTAACAGCTGTTAGGCTCAAGGGAAAAGCGAAACTTAGAGTAGTCGTCAGTTTAATTCTAGAATTGGAATATTTTAGAAGAACCTGACCACGGCGAAGGGTAATAACCTTTACATGGCGAAAGAGTTTCAATATCTGTAATCAGATATTAGGCGCCGGATGCTGGGAAACTTGCTTGTCCGGTTCTGTGGGGGGCTAATTGCGAATATGAAAGTTAAATTATCAATGCACTTTCTAAACCGAGTTAATCTATCCCGATATTCATGCTCAAAATGTTCAATTCATTAAATTGGCTCATGCAGGTTTACAAAAAAAAATATCTAAAACTATCCAAAGTTTAAATAAACAGATTTTAGATTTAATAGTGAGTATAGAAGTAAATATAGATTATCCAGAATGGGCGCCCAAGAGGCCTAAATATCGTGTGATTTAACCAATCACCAGTGGCGATAACACTGAAAGGTTAAGAATGGTTCTTAAACGAAAGAATAAGGAATTACAGCAGTTCTTAAAAGCGGGGGTGCGATGAAGTAGTTAGTCAAGAAGACTCCGCCACCAAATGATTCTAAGGATAAGCTTTAAAAGGCCTAAGAAAAAAAGAAGATGTAAATAAGTTAACCTGTCTCGCAAACTACTGAAACCGAGCAGTCCAGAACCTATCAATATTATATTCTGGTATTGGATAGTTTATCAACGAAAAAAACCTGGAATCTCACCATTGAAAAATGGTTATTTCACCTAAGGAATCAAGGTTGGATATTTAGAGTAACTGGGAGAATCCTAAAGGCAAAGTTATTAAATTAACTGATAATGAGATAAAAATCATTAGGCCCAAGGATAAAGCGACTTTTTAGTAGTCGAAGGAGCAAAACTTTATCTGGAAAAGATAAAGAAAATCGCCCTTCCGGGACGAAGGTTAATGACCTTCATAGGGCGAAAGAAGTCAGTAATTTATTGCAACTAATGGAATGCAACTAATGAAGTGGTGGACACCAAATTAGTGCTCAAAAGAGGATAAATTATGGCAAGCCGGATGCTTGGAAACTTGCTTGTCCGGTTTAGATGGGGGCTGTTTGTAATAGATATCAAAAATACCAATTTTGATATTGAAACGCAAATATTCTATCCATATATGATGATATACCGACTGTTACTAATAATGTTATTTTACCTCAAACTGAATTTTTAATTAATAAATTAACAAAAATTTTGGATAATTCTAGTAAAACTCGTTTTCTTAAAGAAGGTATTAAAACTTTAATTTTAGGTAAACCTAATGTAGGAAAATCTAGTCTTTTAAATAGTTTTTTAGGAGAAGAAAGAGCTATTGTTTCTGATATTCCAGGAACTACAAGAGATTTTTTGGATGTTTATGTGAATGTTAATGGTGTTAATTTGCGTTTAATTGATACAGCTGGTATTCATCATACTGAAGATTATTTAGAAAATTTAGGAGTTAATATTGCTAAAAAATTTATTAATGAATCTGAATTAATTTTATTATTGTTAGATGTTAATAATATTTTGGAACCTGAAGATATAATTCTATTAAATATGACTAAAAATAAAAATAGAATTATTGTAGGAAGTAAATCAGATTTGCCAATTAAGATGAAATTATCATCTGAATTTAAATCACAAATTGTTTTTGTTTCTAATCATACACAAGAAGGGATTGAAAATTTAAAAAAACAAATTGTAACAAAATTTAATTTGCAAAATATTCAAGAACAAAATTTTGATTATTTGTTTAATCTTCGACAAGTTAATCAACTTAAGCAAGCGGTCTTAGCTTTGGAAAATATTTTATCTGATGTAAAAAGGAATATGCCTATAGATATACATGTGATTCATTTAAAAGAAGCTTATCAATCTTTGGAAAGTATCTTAGGTAGTAATTTACAAGATGATTTAATTAATGAATTATTTTCGAAATTTTGTTTGGGTAAATAATTTTTATTATTTATATATTTTATTTTTTTAAAAATTTTTTTAAGATAAAAAAATATTTTTTCTTTTATTATTTGATTTAACATTAATTTTTTGGAATATTTTTATCAAAATATAATTACATTTTTTAAAGGATTGGATATATGATATGATTGAAATTGAATATCAACAAAATCATCAAAAACAATTATTTCCTAATAATATTACCGTTAATAAGATTATCACTTCTAATAATTTGGAATTTTTAAATAATTTTGAAAATTTACCAATAGCAGCTTATTTTAATAATAAGTTAATTACTTTAGATAAGCCTTTAACTGAAGATGGTTTGTTAAATATTATTACCATATCCGATAGTATCTCTTGGTCTATTTTAAATAATAACAGCGCTTTAATTATGGCTAATGCTATTTTTCGTATTTATCCTAATTCATTATTAGTTAATAAGTCTATAAATCAAGAAGGATTTTATTGTGATATTGATCTAGTTAATAATATAATTTCGGAACGAGATTTTGAAATTATCGAAAAAACTATGATTAATATTATTCGAGAAAATTTACCTATTTCTGAAAAAGAACTATCTATTTCGGATATTAAAGACCTATTTAAATTTAATCATTATAAATTGCATTCCTTGCAATCTATTCAACCTTCGCAAAAGTTATTTTTATATCAACGAGGTAATTTTTTAGATTTTTGTAAAGAAAGTGAATATTTTCCTAATATTAATATTAATCGTTATTTTAAAATTTTAAAAACATCTGGTGTTTATTGGCAAGGAAATTCTAAAAATAAAGTTTTGACTCGTATTTATGGAGTTGCTTTTTTTAGACAACGCGATTTAGCTAATTACTTAAAAACTTTGGAAGAAAGAAAAAAAAGAGATCATAAATTTATAAATAAAGAACAAAATTTTTTTATGTTTTCTTCATCTGTGGGAGCTGGTTTGCCTTTTTGGTTATCAAAAGGAGCAACTATTAGGCGTATTATCGAAAGATACATTGTCGATAAAGAAATATTATATGGCTATCAACATGTTTATACTCCAGTTGTTGCTAATGTTTCTTTATATAAAACATCTGGTCATTTAGAATTATATAAGGAAGATATGTTTCCGATTATGCAATTGCAAGATGGTGAACAATTAATTTTACGACCTATGAATTGCCCTCATCATATGGAAATTTTTCGTCAAAAAATTCATAGTTATAAAGATTTACCTCTAAAAATAGCTGAATTAGGTCTTTTACATCGTTACGAACCTTCTGGAGCTGTTTCAGGTTTAGAAAGAGTTCGAGCTATGTCGTTAAATGATGCTCATATTTTTATTACGCCAGAACAAATTAAACAAGAATTTGTTGAAATCATTAATTTAATCGAAGAAGTTTATAAAGATTTTGGAATTAAAGATTATTATTTTAATTTGAGTACCCATGATCCTTCTAAAAAAGATAAATATTTTGATGATCCAAATATGTGGTTAAATTCTGAAAAAATTTTAAAAGATATTTTAAATGAATTAAAATTGAATTATAAAGAAAAAATTGGTGATGCTGCTTTTTATGGTCCTAAATTGGATGTGCAAGTATTCACGGCTTTAAATCATGAAGTAACTTTATCAACTATTCAATTAGATTTTTTATTGCCTAAAAGATTTAATTTATCTTATATAGATCATAATAATCAAAATAAAACACCTGTAGTGATTCATAGGGCTATTACATCCACTATAGAAAGATTTACTGCTTATTTGATAGAACAAAATAAAGGTTTTTTTCCTTTATGGATTGCACCTGTACAAATTATCATTATCCCTATTAATAATATTTTGCATATCGATTATGTTAAAAAAATTCAAAAAGAAATGATACAACATAATTTAAGAGTTGAGATTAATGATAAAGAATATACTTTTAATTATAAAATTCGTGCTGCTTATTTAGCAAAAATTCCTTTTCAAGTTATTATTGGTGAACGCGAAATACAAAATAATAATTTACATGTTCGCCAATATAATAATCCAGAAAAACGTAATATGTCTATGATAGATTTTGTCAAAATGTTGACAGATTTGATTAAAAATAAAAGTTAATTTTATTTTTTTGTACAAGTTATATTGAAAAAATATTATAAATTGCATTATAATGAATTCGTACTTTATGTGTTTATTTATTATTAATGCTTTAATTTATTTAAAAATTTATTATAATGATTATGTTAAGTTATTGCATACAAAAATACATATAATTTTGTTATTTTATAAATGTCTTTGAATGCATAATTATTAAAAGAAATTTATGTAGATATCAATAAAGTGATTTTATTTATTTTTGTGAAAGTGTAAGATTAAATAGTAAGATCGATTAAATTAAATAATGTGAAAACTTAGCAAGAAGTTATTTGCGAAATTAATAAGTTGATTAAAATAATTAAAATTTTAATAATTTAAAAATTTTAATTTTAGCTATTTTTTTGTATTTAATGAAATTTTATATCTTAGAATTTTTAGTAGTTTATAATTAATTTAATAATTAATGAATAATTATAGGTGCACTTGCCTTTTTAAAGGTAGAAATTTTAAGACATTAAATTGACTATATTATTAAAATAGTTATATTTATAATATTTATAATTTTTAACTTACTTTTTTGAAATAACTAAACTTATGCATATTTAAAAGTCAATTATTTTTTAAAAATTAAAAATTTTAATTCTTTTTCAAGATTTTATTAATAAATAAATGTATGGAAATTGTTATTTAGATTATTTTTGAGTGTAAGTTATTAAAACTATAATAAAGCATGAATTATAAATATTATCGTTAAAACTTGTTAATTTATCCTAATTATATGTAAAAAAATTTAAATTTGATTGCTTAAGAATAAAAGGAGAAATTTATGACAAATTTTTTAATTCAACCCTTAAATGATTATGTTGTTTTGAAGCCAAAATTTCAAGATGAACGTACTTCTTCTGGACTTATTATTAGCACTAACCCTCGTAAAGAAGATTCTTTAGGTATTGTAATTAGTTATGGCCCACAGGTAACTAATTTAAAGGTTAATGACGTAGTGGTTTATAAAAATTATTCTGGAGAAAAATTACAATTACAAGAAGAAGAATATTTAATTGTTAAATCAGAAAATATTATTGCCAAAATGAGTACATCAGAAGAAGCTTAAATATTTTGTGTTATCTAACAAATAAAAACCAATAACCAGCGTTGTGATTAATCAACAAAGACAAATCTAAAATTATTCCTTTCTGCTGAGAAAAAAGTTTTTATTTTATATTGTTAAAGTAAATCTTATTAATAGAACTTTAAGTAGCAAAAACTAATGATCGATAACCTATTTAAAGGCCAAATAAACAAATTTTGGTATTATGTAGAGGAATTGTCATTAGTAAATGAGACGAATCAATCAGTTCACGACATTACCCAATTTAAAAAGATAAGAATAAACAATTAATTAGTGGTAATACCCAGCGAGCCTTGTAAAGAGGATAAATTATGGCAAGATGGATGCTGGGAAACTTTCTTATCTGGTTTAGATGGGGGCTATTTGTAATAGATATTATAAAAAACCCCATCCTAATGTTGAAACGCAAATAATCTATCTATATATAATGTTCATTATTAATAAACTTTTATTTAATTTTTGAATTATATTTAAAAAATGGAACGATTTAATTTGTATAGAAAAAAGGAGTATTAAATGACTATGGCAAAACAAATTATTTATGGTGAAATAGCAAGAAAAAAAATTTTAAAAGGGATAGATTTATTAGCTAATACAGTTAAAATAACTTTAGGACCGAAGGGTCAAAATGTTTTATTAGAGCAAAAATATGGTAGTCCGTTAATTATTAATGATGGCGTTACTATTACAAAGGAAATTAGTTTTAAAGATGCTTATCATAATGCTGGCGCTAAAGCTATATGCGAGATAGCTACTCGAACTAATGATGCTTCTGGAGACGGCACAACTACAGCTGTTTTATTAGGTCAGAGTATGATTCGTAAAGGTTTTGAAGCTCTTGACACAGGCGGTTTTAAAGGTGTTCTTTTGAAACAAGGAATTTTAGAAGCTTCTCGTGTGGTAGCTAAGCAACTTTTAGCTAAATCTCGTTCTGTTAATACCCAAGAAGAGATTGAAAATGTGGCTACTATTTCATCTGGTAGTGCGGAAACAGGAAAAATTGTAGCTGCTGCTATTGAAAAAGTAGGCAAAACAGGAGTTGTTAATGTAGATGAATCTAAGAGTTTTGAAACTGTATTGGATGTTGTTGAAGGTATGCAATTTGATAAAGGTTACGTTTCGCCTTATTTCGTTGTGAATAAAAAAGATTCTTTAATAGAATTAGAACAGGCTGCAATTTTGATTACCGATCATAAGATTAATAGTATATTTGAAATTAATCGTATTTTAGAATATTCATTAAGTAATAGAGTTCCTTTGTTGATTATTGCAGAATCTTTTGATAATGAAATGGTAAGTATTTTAGTTGCTAATAAAAAAGGTAATTATTTAAATGCAGTCGCAGTGGAAGCTCCAAGTTTTGGTGATCATCAAAAAGATTTATTACAAGATATGGCTATTTTAACTCAGGCTACTTTTATTTCTAAAGATTTAAATATGAAATTAAAAGATGTAGATGAAAAATTTTTAGGTAAAGTTAATAAAGTTATTATTAAAAAAGGTAGTACTACTTTGGTAGTTGATAATAAAACTTCTGCTTTAGAATCGCGTATTCAAGAGATTAAGTCTCAAATCACGAATATTAAATCTATGAAGGATTTTAATCAACATGATTTAAATAATTTGACTAATAGATTAGCTAAATTAACTGGTGGTATCGGAATTATTCATGTAGGAGCGACTACTGAAACAGAATTAAAAGAAAAAAAATTGCGTATCGAAGACGCTTTAAATGCAACTAAAGCCGCTATTGAACAAGGTATTGTTCCTGGAGGAGGAAAAGCATTAGTAGAAATTTATAAAACTGCTTTAAGTCAGTTAAATTCTACCAATGAAAGTGTTCGTAAGGGTTATAGTATTGTTTTAGAAAGTTTGTTAGAACCTACTAAACAAATTGCTACTAATGCAGGATTTGATGCTTCTATGATTATTCAAAAACAATTAGAACAAAAAGAAAATTTCGGTTTTAATGCTGAAACGGGTCAATTTGTAGATTTAGTAAAAGATGGTATTATGGATCCTACGGCAGTTACTAGACAAGCTGTTTTAAATGCTGCTTCTATTGCATCTGTAATGGTAACTACTGGAGCCGCTGTAGTTGAAGAAGTATTAGAAAAAAATTATCAAAATATCGATAGTATGAATAATGATTTACTTTAATATTTAAATAAATTAATTTATATTTCTTTAAAAATTAATTCATTACATCAAAAAAACTTATTTGTTTTTTTGTAATATGAATTAATTTTTTTTTATATAAAAATATCAAAAAAATGTTAGAATTTTTATTGATATTTAAACAAATGAATAAAGATTATTAAAAATTTAAAATTTTTTGATTTTTATTCAATTAAGAAGGTATAAAATCAGTTTTATGAAATTAATTTTTAAGTATATTATGCGTTATAAAATGATACTTTTTTTAAATGTTGTGGCAGTTTTGTTTATAGCGAGTGGTGAAATTGGAATTCCTTTGATTATAGGTCGTTATGTCATTGATAATCCTGTTTCTTCGCAAAATTTTTTATTTATTACTTGTGCTTTATTATTATTGGTTTTATGCGCTATTATTGGTAATTTAATTATTAATTTTTGTTCTGCGAAAACAGCATCTTTAGTTTTTAAAGATTTGAATACAGATATTTTTGAAAAAATTCAAACATTTTCAATTATAGAAATGAAAAAACTCGGTGTACCTTTGTTAATGAATTGTAGTATTACTTGTGTCGGTCAAATTGTTAATTTTATGGCTAGCCTTTATAGAGCTTTAATTGTAGCTCCTATTATGTTAATTATTAGTTTGATTTTGATCAATCGTATTTATATGGTGTTTTCATATATTGTTTTGGCTATTATACCGTTTTTAGTTATTATTTTTGTTTGTATTATTTTTAAAAATTATTTTTTATCTACCCAAAAACAAAAAGTTTTAGAACAAATAAATTCAAAATTACGTGAAAATTTAACTGGTATTAAAGTTATTAAAACTTTAAATACAGAAAATTATGAATGTTCTAAATTTAATGCCATAAATTCTCAATATGCTTTTTTAAATATTAATTTATTTAATTCAATTTTTTCAATGGAACCTTTATTTTATTTATTATTAAATATTTCTATTATTTTTACTACTGGATTTGGTGCTTACATTTTAAAATTAGGTATGCCAGCTGATTTTCATTTAGGTGGTCTTTATAATTGTATTAATTTGCAATATCATATACTTTATTCGATTTTAAATTTTTTATTATTATTCACTATGTTTCCTAAAGCTTTAGTATCATTAAGAAAAATAGAACATTTATTAAATACTAAATCTGAAATTAAAAATAATTTACAATATAATTTTGATTTATCTAAGCCTATTGTAAGTTTGGAGTTTAAAAATGTTGATTTTAGATATGATCAAAATGATAAATTGATTTTATCAGATATTAATTTTAAAGTTCATTCTTCAGAATTAATTGCTTTGGTTGGTTCTACGGGTTCTGGAAAAAGTACTTTAATTAATTTGATTCCTAGGTTGATAGATCCTACTAAAGGTTGTTTGTTAATTAATGGAGTAGATATTAAATTATATAATTTGACCTCTTTAAGGGATAAGATTGGTGTAGTTTCTCAAAAAAATATTTTATTTAAAGGTACTATTTTAAGTAATTTAGCTTTTGGAAAATCGAATGCAGATTCTGAAGAAATTTTGGAATTTGCTAAAATAGCTCAATCTTATGATTTCATTAATAAAACTAAAGGAAAATTACAAGAACCAGTTAGCGAATTAGGTTCTAATTTTTCTGGAGGACAAAAACAAAGATTAGCTATTACTAAAGTTTTATTAAAAAAACCGGATATTTATATTTTTGATGACTCTTTTTCTGCTTTAGATTATCAAACTGATTTAACTATTCGTCAAAATTTAAGTTATTTAAGAAAAGATTCTATTATTATTATAGTAGCTCAGAGATTGAGTTCTATTTTGAATGCTGATAAGATTATTGTTTTAGATGATGGTAAAATTATTGATATCGGTAAGCATGAGGAGTTAATGCATAGGTGTCAAATTTATAAAAATATTGCATTTTCGCAAAAAATAAAAGAGGTTCTAAATTGAAAAAAATATTTTATTTTTTAAAACCTTTTCGTAAAGAAATTTTTATTAGCATTTTTTTGATTTTTTTAGTGGCTGCTATAGATGCTTTTATTGTGATTTTTGAAGGTAATGTTATTATTAATTTTATTCAAAATAATTTTAAGAATAATTCGAAAATTATCTATAAAGATAATATTATTCTTGATTTTCTTCGTAAATATTTTCTAAGTTATTTTAAAAATATATCGGAATATATGGGTTATATCTTTCTTTTATTATCTATTAATTTGTTATTATATATTTTGTGTATCATAGCTAGATTTATTTATAATAAATTAATTATTGTAATTATTCATAAATCTGTTAAAAATATTAGACAACGTGTTTATCAAAAGATGTTAAGATTACCTATATCATATTTTGAAAATAACACTATAGGTAATATTATGAGTATTGCTATTAATGATTTGGAAACAGTTTCTAATGGTTTACAACAATCTTGTGTAGCTTTTGTTCTTTCTTGTTTTAGTATTTTGATGATTATTTTTATTATGTTTTGGGCAAATGTAAGATTCGCTTTATTAATTTGTTTAATGATACCGAGTTCTTTATTTGTGATTTGGTTAATTAATAAAAAAGCTCGTTCAGTTTTTATTCAAAGATTTGAAAAAACAGGAGAATATTTTGGTTTTTTACAAGAAAAATATACCGGACATAAAGAGATTATTTTATATAATCAACAAGCAAATAATATTAATGATTTTCAAAATTTAAACAAACAATTATCTTCTACTATTTTTAAATCTAATTGGATTTCTGGATTAGTTATGCCTATTATTAATAGTTTTACTTATATTGTGATGACTTTTATTGTTATATTAGGTTATTTTTTGTTAAATTATCAAGATACGGAAATACCATATTTATTATTTAAATTGGGATTTGGCACTATTCAATTAGGAATGTTTCAATCATTTATGAAATATATTTGGCGTTTAGGGAATCCATTAAGAGATTTAAGTCAGATGTTTGTCATTTTACAATCTACTTCTTCTGCTGCTAATCGTGTTTTTACTTTTTTATCCGAAAGTGAAGAATTAGATGTAAAAAATGATTTAACTCTTCCTTATGTAGAGGGTTTTGTTAAGTTTTCGCATGTTAATTTTCAATATCATATTGATCAACCTATTCTTAAGGATGTTAGTTTTGAGATTAAAAAAGATCAAATGGTCGCTATTGTTGGCCCTACAGGGTCTGGAAAAACTAGTTTAGTTAATTTATTGGTTCGTTTTTATGATTTAACTTCTGGAAAGATTACAATTGATGGAATAGATATTTCTACTATTAAAAAAAGTGATTTACGTAAAATTATTGGTATAGTTGTTCAAGATTCATGGTTGTTTCGTGGTACTATTATGGATAATATTCGTTATGGTAATTTTAATGCTACAGAAGAACAGGTAGTGCAAGCCGCTAAACAAGTTAATGTTCATGATTTTATCATGACTAAACCAGATGGTTATTATACTATGATTAACGAAGAATTAGATAATATTTCCCAAGGAGAAAAACAATTAATTACTATCGCTAGAACTTTTTTAAATAATCCTTCTATAGTTATTTTAGATGAAGCTACTGCTTCTGTTGATACTCAAATAGAAATTCTTTTTCAACAATCTATGCAAAAATTATTGAAAAATAAAACTTCTTTTGTGATTGCTCATCGTTTATCTACTATTATAAATGCAGATGTTATTTTAGTTTTGCAAAATGGTTTGTTAGTTGAGAAAGGTAGTCATCAAGAATTACTTGCTAAACAAGGTTTTTATTATAATTTATATAATAGTCAATTTAAATAAAAATTAATTTTATTTAATATATAGATATATCAAATTCTAAGATCTTATTTTTTTCAAGTTTATTTTTAAGATTATTTGAGTTATAATATTAGTGGGTAATTTGTTTTTTTGATAATGAAAGATAGAAGACCCAAAATTTAAATTAAAAAAAATATACTTTATCAAAATTAAGAATTTGAAAAAATGAAAATTTAAAAAACTTGAAAATTTACGAAATAAAATTTTAAATAATATAAAAATTTAATTTATTGTAATTATTTTATTTTAATGCAGTAAATGTTGTAAAAAAAATTAAATTAATGAATAAGGGGTTAACTATATTTGAAAAAACCATTAAATTTTAATAAAAAATTTATAGGTTTGTCTCTTTTGATATTTTCTGTTTTAATAGTCCCTTTGATCATGTTTTGTTCCGGTGTTTTTGAAAGTTCATATGAAGTTGGTTCATCAGAAGATATAAACTTAGAAGGCGAATCTATTTTGGATTCTCCAGAATTAACACAATCACAGGATAAGGTGCGCAAGTTCGGGCGTTTAATTTAGGAGATTATGGTCCTCCTAGCATAGGGATAGCATGCTAAGCCGTTGAATTTACCTGAGAATGAAAATTCATTAAGGGAAAATAGCATATTCAAGAAGCATGATTATTTTTAATATAATGTAAACATTTATTAAAATTATATGCAAGGCGAAGTTAAAATAAGCATGAAGTTTTTCTTGAATTAAAGCTACAAATTAAATAAATCAGCAAAATATGTTTATTCTTAAAAAAATATTTTGAATTAATTATTTTTTGTTAATGACATATTTAGCGCGTTAATTGTATTATCTTTATCTTACAATTAAGTTCTATCCGTGAAAAAATATGATTTATTTTTAAAACGTATTTTTTTAACGTTTTTCGTATATTTTTACCAATATAAAAATATAATGAGATGATTTATTTAAAGCCATGCGATCTTTAACACTTACCAATAATTAAATAGCTACCTTGGATAAGTTTCTTATAAAAATGTAATTAAGATTTTTTTACAAATATCTTTTTTTAATAAGGTATTTATTAATTTAGATTTGAGCATTTATGCCCAATCATTTTTATTCATCTTAGATATTTTATAAATGCTTACAGAGTTTTTGGGCGCAAAAGATGCGCATAATTCCGCTATTTAACGCATAGCCTGGAGTGATAATCTCCAGAGGTCACGTAAACACTGTAAGGTGGGCTTGATTAATTGTCTCGAAAGAGTAATTAATAACAGCAAAAGCACGCAAGCGCGATGAGACGAAATATCTAGTCAATAAGTCAGCGCCAGACCAGAAGTTAAGGAGAAGGTGAAAATCCCTAAGCGGTTAGGTAGCGTGGTAATCTGTAAACATTCTGGTAAGGTATTGACACCAGGATTAGGAAAGATATATGATATTTTTTTTGGTATTATATATATTATCAATATGGTTAAAAAACTAACCCTTTTCTACACTAATTTCATTAAAATATTGTTATTAATATTTTTATGAATGCTCCAATTGGCAACAATTGTAAACTGCACCTAACACTTCTCGTAGAATTATGTCGTAACTTTGATCTCCCTAAAAGCACCACCAAAGGGTTAAAACTAACAGCTGTTAGGCTCAAGGGAAAAGCGAAACTTACAGTAGTCGTCAGTTTAATTCTAGAATTGGAATATTTTAGAAGAACCTGACCACGGCGAAGGGTAATAACCTTTACATGGCGAAAGAGTTTCAATATCTTTGACATTCTTAAATAACTTCCTCTAATGATGTAGATTATAAATACTACTAAATATTTTATATTTATTGATCAAAAATAAATTGCAATTTAAAGGAATTTTAATAATTATCTCTCTAATATAGTTTTAAAAAATAAATTCTAAAAAACCAATATAAACGAGAGTTAATCAATATAACATAATAATATTTATGGTTACAGTTGATAATAAAAATTATCGATATATTTAATTAAAAAAAATGATAAATCTATTAAATAATAATTTGTTAATTTGTACTAATTTACCCGAAAGTAATGTAATTATTTTTAATTATAAATGGTCACTAATATTTATTTTGTTAGGTATCTCAATTATTAAAGCTAGAATGATTCAATCAAAAAATGAATTCATTACTAACGCTTGTTTATGAAGAAAAATTCACCGAATGGAATTTTGGTTTCTGATTTTATGAGTCTAGTTATTATTTTTAAAAATAATTAAATAAAAATTTCAAAATATTCATGATATATAAAATCTATATTAATATTATTTTTTGATGTATATTAATTAATAATGATTTATGAAAATATTAAAAAGATTAATAATACTTGAAAAGCTAGAACTCTCAGAATTACTAAAAAACCACCCAACTTATTCGAGAAATCTACAAATAATATTTTAATCATTTATTTATAAATAATTTATTGTTAAATGGGTAAATTAGAAGTTTTATTATTAACAATTGCCATAAAATTCTATATTGTGGATATTATTAATTAATAATCTTTTAATAAATAAAAATTTTTTGATTTATAAAAAAATAAAATATCTGTGAATGTCATAAAATAAATAAGTAATAATTTATTTAAGTTAGCAATAACAAAGATATTAGGCGCCAGATGCTTGGAAACTTGCTTGTCTGGTTCCGTGAGGGGCTAATTTCGAATATGAAAGCGTAAATTTCGCTTTCCAAAAACCGATTTAATCTATCTCGATATAGTACTCGTAGGGGTCATGTCCTACCAAGGCGCAGGTAATTCCTGTTACACAAGGGGAAGAAAAACAGAGGAAAATATACATATAATAATGTATAATTTAACTCGGAAAGCCGTATGCATAGGAATATGCCCGTGCGGTTTGGGTGAGGGTTTAACATAATTTATATAAATATTTATGGAAATGAGTTATGTTATTTCTATTCACATGAACAAGATGAATATAGTGTTAATTTCGATAATTCTTTAGAATATATTTCTGCTTCAACACCATCTAGTTCTGATTCTTTATATAACACAAACATTAATAATCAAAAAACTGATAAAATAGATGATAAAAAATTAGATTCACCTACTACTACTACATTAAATAAAACAATTGATTTGTTAGGTAATATAGCTGGAAATGTCGCTGATAAGGGCCTTCTAAATAAATTAGGTGATTATATTGATAAAAAGATAAATCAATATTATGATGGTCAAAGTCAAAGCGCTAAACCTTTAGAATATGCAACAACATCTGATAATTCAAAATCTTTAGGACAAGGTCAGTTAAAGGTAGGCCATGCAGAAACTGATAATTCAAAATCTTTAGGACAAGGTCAGTTAAAGGTAGGCCATGCAGAAACTGATAATTCAAAATCTTTAGGACAAAGTCAGTTAAAGGTAGGCCATGCAGAAACTGATAATTCAAAATCTTTAGGACAAGGTCAGTTAAAGGTAGGCCATGCAGAAACTGATAATTCAAAATCTTTAGGACAAAGTCAGTTAAAGGTAGGCCA
>NZ_JALQCV010000002.1:0-13610 GCF_024425275.1 Candidatus Phytoplasma australasiaticum subsp. ipomoeae | reverse complement strand
GTCAGTTAAAGGTAGGCCATGCAGAAACTGATAATTCAAAATCTTTAGGACAAGGTCAGTTAAAGGTAGGCCATGCAGAAACTGATAATTCAAAATCTTTAGGACAAAGTCAGTTAAAGGTAGGCCATGCAGAAACTGATAATTCAAAATCTTTAGGACAAGGTCAGTTAAAGGTAGGCCATGCAGAAACTGATAATTCAAAATCTTTAGGACAAGGTCAGTTAAAGGTAGGCCATGCAGAAACTGATAATTCAAAATCTTTAGGACAAGGTCAGTTAAAGGTAGGCCATGCAGAAACTGATAATTCAAAATCTTTAGGACAAAGTCAGTTCAATAGAAACCGTGTAGTCTTTAATTCTCAGAAATCTCCTAGACGATCAAAAAACAAAAAAACAAGATATATCTCTAATCAAAATCAGAATTTGGATTCTGTAGAATATAAGGAAAAAACTGAAAAAAAGCTATAAATAAATTGCAAAAACAAGATAATGATATTTTAGAATTAAAAAATATTTATTATGATGAAATATCTTCTATCATCGCAAATGAAGACTTGTTAACATCAATAGATTCTGAATACAAAGATAACAAAAAACTTTCTACAAATGACAATTCGTTAACACTAATAGATTCTGAATACGAAGATAACGAAAAACTTTCTGTAATTTCCGATAGTTTGATGGAAAAAGATTTAGATTACGGTGAAAAATATCTTAATAAAAAATCTTCTACAAATGCTAATGCTAAAATAATTAAAGATATTCCCCGATCTAAAAAAATCTCGCCATCTGTATTAAAAACTATTATAGCTTCTTCGTTTGGTTTGATACGCACAACTTTTTATAAAATTGTTTTTGCTTTCAGATAATGTTTTTGACAATTATATTAATATGTTTTTTTATTAAAATTATAAGTTTCTTGATTTTTTAGTCCAATATATAAATATTGTAATTATTATTAATTTCGTTACTAACTCATTTAATTTAACATAAAATAATTTAAATCTTAATATAAAAATATATGGGATGTAATGTACGTACTTTTATCTAATTAGTATTGTATGTATTATTTTAATAATTAAATGTGGTTTTTTATAAATTATAATTATAATAAGCAAATTAATTAAAAATTAATTTGTTTATTTTTTTTGTTTTTTAAAAAAAAATTATTAGATGTAGAGCATTTCAAAAAAAATTTAATTATAAAAAAATATTTTGTTTTTTATCATAATTTAATCAATTAAGTTTAAATAATATTTAAAACAAACAATTACAACGGAAGGCATAAATTTATTATTATGTTAGGAACATCAACAAAATGGTTCCTTGCTTTGTTTATTTACTTGCCCTTAATTATTGTCATTTTAGGATTTTTGTATTATTTAATTTTTTATTATCAACAAAAAATTAAAAGAATTATACAAACAACAAAAAAAAATGCTCAAGAAAAAATTTCTAATGCCCAAATAATAGCTCAAGAAATGATTTCAAAAGCTAAACAAGAAATCCATATTTTAAAAAAAGAAGTGGAAGAAGATTTGAATTTAAGAAGACGCATAATTGTTAATTTAGAAGAACAGATTATTCATAAAGAAGAATTATTAAATTCTCGTACTAGATATTTAAACGATAAAGAAGAATTGTTGTATATGAAAGAACAAAAAATTAATATTTCTCAAACACAAATTGAACAAATGCAAAATAAAGTTCAAAATCTCATTATAAAACAACAAAATGAATTAGAAAACATTGCTTCTTTAACTAAGGAACAAGCTAAAAAAATTATTATGGATGAAATTCGCAAAAATTCTCAACAAGAAATTATGAGTTATATAAAATCTCAAGAAGAAGAATGTAAATTTCAAGTTAAAAAGAAAGCTAATGTTTTGTTAGTTTCGGCTATGCAACAATTATCTCGTAAAATCTCTTCTGAAAATAATGTGGATATAGTTTATTTAGATAATAACGAATTAAAGGGGAGAATTATTGGCAAAGAAGGACGAAATATTAGAACTTTTCAAATTATAACAGGAGTAGATTTAATTATAGATGATATACCAAATACTGTTATATTAAGTTCTTTTGATGCTAAAAGACGTGAAATAGCACGTCGAACTTTAGAATTTTTAATTTTAGATGGACGTATTACACCTGTTAGTATAGAGCAAACTTTTACCAAGGTTCAAGATGAACTTGATAATTTTATTCAGGATATAGGTGAAGAAGCTGTTTTAGAAGCTAAAATAGGGTTTTTAAACGAAGAATTAATAAAATTATTAGGTTCTTTGCATTTTCGTACTAGTCATGGTCAAAATGTTTTACAACATTCTTTAGAAGTATCTTTTTTAGCAGGTAAATTAGCTGCAGAAATAGGAGAAAATGAATTATTAGCTCGTAGAGCAGGTTTATTGCATGATA
Source organism: Candidatus Phytoplasma australasiaticum subsp. ipomoeae (assembly GCF_024425275.1). Taxonomy (NCBI): domain Bacteria; kingdom Bacillati; phylum Mycoplasmatota; class Mollicutes; order Acholeplasmatales; family Acholeplasmataceae; genus Candidatus Phytoplasma; species Candidatus Phytoplasma australasiaticum. The sequence goes on along the minus strand of NZ_JALQCV010000002.1, from coordinate 11,193 downwards.
TTGGAAAATCTTTAGATTATCAATTAGAAGGAAGTCATGTAAAAATAGGTTTAGATATTGTTATGAAACATAAAGAACCTTTAGAAGTAATAGATGCTGTAGCATCTCATCATGAAGATCAAGAACCTAGTAGTATTATTGCTGTTTTGGTTGCTATTGCAGATGCCATTAGCGCTTCTAGACCAGGCGCTCGCCGTGATTCATTAGATAATTATATTAAAAGAATTACTCAATTAGAAGAAATCGCTAATAAAATCCCCGGTGTAGAAAAATCTTATGCTATTAAGTCTGGTCGAGAAATAAGAGTTATTGTGGATCCTAAACAAATTGATGATTTAGCAATTTTTACAGTAATTCAAACAATTAAAGATCAAATTATGAAAAATATTAGATATAATGGTAGTATTAAAATAACTGTTATTAGAGAAGTTCGTTTGACCGAAATTTCAAATTTAAGCATTAGTTAATTTTAATACAAAGGTAGTATCATTATGAATATTCTTTTTATTGGAGATATTTGCGGTTCCATAGGAATTAATTATTTAATTGAAAAAATTAATTTTTTAAAACAACGTTATCAAATTAATATTGTTGTCGCTAACGCAGAAAATGCTGCAGAAGGACAAGGATTAGATTTTCAAAGTTTTTATAATTTAAAAATTTCAGGTGTGAATATGATTACTATGGGAAATCATACTTGGAAAAATCATGATTTAAAGTCATTTATAGAGCATACTAATATTATAAGACCGTTAAATGATGATAGTTTACATATAGGTTATGGTCATAAAATTATTAAGTATAAAGATAAAAAACTTTTAATTATGAACGCTTTGGGTCGGGTTTTTATGAATAATAAATTTTTATCTTGCCCTTTTAAAAAAGTAGAAAATGTTTTAAAAGTTTATAAAAATCAATATCATTATGCTTTATTAGATTTTCATGCTCAGGCGACTAGCGAAAAACTAGCTTTAGCGAATTATTTTGATGGAAGAATTAATGCTATTGTCGGTACTCATACTCATGTTCAAACAAATGATGAAAGAATTTTGCCTAAAAAAACTCTTTATATTTCAGATGTAGGTATGACAGGCCCTTTGGATGGTATAATAGGTCAAGATAAAAATATTATTATTAATAATTTTTTAAATAATCATAAATTAAAACATAAAATTGCTAAAGGCAAAAGACAATTAAATGGAGTGGTTTTGACATTAGGTAAAAAACAAAAAATTATGAAAATTAAATATCATGAATAATAAAATGCAAAAAAAAATTATAGTTATTGTAGGTCCAACTGCTTCAGGAAAAACTTCTCTTTCTTTGAAATTAGCTAATTTTTTTTGTGGAGAAATTATTAATGCTGATTCAGTTCAAATGTATAAAGAATTTGATATTGGTTCTTCCAAAATTTCGCTTAAAGATACTCATATCCCTCATCATTTGTTGGACATTATTAATCCTGGAGAACAATATAATATTTTTTACTTCCAAAAAGATGTAAGAAATAAAATTATGAATATTAAAATTCCTTTTATTGTTGGTGGCAGTGGTCTTTATATTAAAGCAGCTTTATTTGATTATGAATTAAATATTTCTAAAAATTATGAAAATCAATTTTATCAAAATGTAACCATCGAACATATGTTAACTTTTCTTTTCGAAAAAGATCCGAATTTAGTTTTAGATATTAAAAACCCGCGCCGGATTATTAGTGCTTATCGTCAAGCAATTTGTAATAGTTTAAGGTCTCAAAAGAATGGTTCAAACAGGCCATTATTTGATATTTTGACTATTTATTTGAATATAGAAACTCAATTTTTAAAACCGCGTGTTATATTAAGATTAGAACAAATGTTAAAACAAGGTTTTGTTCAAGAAGTTAAATATTTAATGAATAAATATCCTAATGCTAATTTTAATATTATTGGTTATCGAGAGATTAAAGAGTTTTTGGAAAAGAAAATTTCTTTTCAACAAGCTTATGATTTAATCATTACCAAAACTCTTAAATATGCTAAAAGACAAAAAACTTGGTTTATGAATCAAATGTTATCTTTGGTGCAATTAGAAGCTTTGGATCCTCAATTAGAAACGAAATCTATTGATATAATTAAAAATTTTTTGAAAAAAGGTAAATTAAATGATTAATACAAATGATTTTAAAACAGGAATGACTATTAAATTAAAAAATAATATTTATCAAATAATTGATTTTCTTCATGTTAAACCTGGTAAGGGTTCTGCTTTTGTTAGAAGTAAATTAAAAAATTTAAAAACAGGTAGTATTATTGAATATACTTTCAATTCAGGTATTAAAATTGAAACAGCTTTAGTAAATAAATTGAAATTAAAATTTTCTTATATACAAAACGGAATATACGTTTTTTTTAACGAAAATACTTATGAACAAATTGAAATTGCTGAATCAGATGTTAAAAATATTAAAAAATATTTAGCTGAAAATGTTATGGTTGAATTTCTTTTTTGTGATCAAAATAATATTTTAGGAACAATTTTACCAGATAAAATAGTTTTAAAAGTGCATCAAACAGATCCTGTTATTTCCGGAGACAATAATCGTAAAAGCAATACTGCTTATAAAGAAGCTGTTTTAGAGACAGGTTTAATTATAAAAGTTCCCGTGTTTATTGAAACAGGAGAAAAGATTATTATTAATACCTCTAATGATTGTTATGTTTCTCGTTATAACGAAAAATAAATTTAATCATTTAAAATTTTTTTTATGTTTAAGAATTTTTTATTTTAATTAAAATATTGTTTATATTAAGGAGTTTCTTTTATTGCTATGAATTTTAAAGTAGCTATTGATGGTCCAGCTGGAGCTGGTAAAAGTACTGTTAGTCAACTATTAGCTAATAAATTAAAATGGTTTTATTTAAATACCGGATTATTATTTCGTATAATTACTTTTTATATATTAAAAAGTGAAATTAATTATAATAATGATAATTTGGCTTTTCATGAATTAGAAAAATTATTACAAAATTTAAATATTAGGTTAACAAATAATGGTTTTTATTTAAATAATGAATATTTTTCTGTTAATTTAAACGATTTTGATATTGAAAGTAAAGTTTCAAATATTTCTTCTTTGTTACCTGTTAGAAATAAAATTTTAATATTGCAACATCAAATAATGCGTGAACATGATTATATTATTATGGATGGACGGGATATTGGTACCGTTGTTATGCCCGATGCTAATTTAAAAATTTTTTTAACTGCTAGTATAAAGCAACGAGCTTTAAGGAAACAAAAAGATTTACAAATTAAAAATAAAGATTTTATAAATTTATTTGAGATAATGAAAAAAATTAAATTACGAGATTTAAAAGATGAAAAACGCTCTATTGCTCCTTTAAAAAAAGCAGCAGATGCTATTTTAATAGATAGTACTAATTTGTCTATTGAAGAAACAGTGAATGCAATAGAGAATTTAATTAAAAGGGAAATATCGGTTAAAACATGTTTAAAGTAGCTATTGTAGGTCGCCCTAATGTAGGTAAATCTAGTTTATTTAATCGTCTTTTAAGGCAAAGATTAGCTATAGTGGATTCGAAAGCTGGCACTACTAAAGATCGTATTTATGCTGATACTCAATGGTTAAATCAAAATTTTATCATTATTGACACAGGTGGTATTAGTTTTAACGATTTACCTTTTCAGGAAAAAATTCAATATCAAACTCAAATAGCTATTCAAGAAGCGGATGTAATTGTATTTGTAACAGATATTCGAGATGGAATTACTCAAGATGATTTGTTAATAGCAAAACTTTTATATTCGAAAATTTCAAAAGTAATATTGGCAGTTAATAAAATGGATAATGTTAATTTATTATCGGAAACTTATGATTTTTACAGTTTAGGTTTTAATGAAATTTTAGGTATTAGTGTTCTCCATGGTATCGGTATAGGGACGCTTTTGGATAGTATTATTTCTAAACGTCCATTAGAGCAAATTCCTAATAACATTAAAACTGAAGATATGGTTAAGTTTTGTGTGATTGGAAAACCTAATGTTGGTAAATCTACTTTTATAAATGCTTTATTATCCGAAGAAAGAATGATTGTTTCTAGTATTCCTGGAACTACCACAGATATAGTTGATAATATATTTGAATATAATAAGCGTTTTTATTGTATTGTTGACACAGCAGGTTTAAAAAAAAGAGGGCAAATAAAAGCTGGTAAAGAAAAATACAGTTTTTTAAGAACTTCGATGGCTATATTAGAAAGCGATATTGTTTGTTTTATGATGGATTCGAGTCAAAAAATTAGTGATCAAGATAAAAATATCGCTTCTATGATTTTTAAAGCAAATAAACCTTGTATTATTATCGCTAACAAATGGGATTTAATTTCAAAAACAGATCAGGTTTATGATACATTTAAGATTAATATAAGAAATGAATTAAAATTTCTTGATTATATGCCATTAATTAATATTTCTGCTTTGCAAAAATATAATTTAGATGAGTTTATAAAGATTTTGGATAAGATTTTTGCCAATTATAAAAGTAATTTTACAGATCATGTTTTGAATGATATTTTGTATAAAGCTATTCAATTAAATCCGCCTCACATTTTTCAACAAGGTAAAGCTCGTTTTTATTATTTAAAACAAATTTTTAATAAACCGCCTACTTTTGTTTGTTTGGTTAATGAACCGAAATTTATTCATTTTTCTTATGAGAGATTTTTGAAAAATCAATTGAGATTAAATTTAGAATTACAAGGGTTACCTATTAAAATCATTTTCAAAAGGAAAAGTTAGCGTATATGCAAGAAAAAATTACTATTATAGGCGGTGGAGCTTGGGGAACTACTTTAGCTCAAGTTTTATCAGATAATGGCCATTGGGTTTTAGTATATGATAATAATATTGAATATGTAAATTGTATTAAACAACATAAACACCCTGTTTTTATTAAAGCTTTAAATCAAAAAATTCAAGCTACTTATATTTTATCTGAAGCTTTATTATATTCTGATTTAATAATTTTATCTATACCTGCGCAAAAAATAAGATTATTGTTGCGAGAAATCAATGTTATTTTGAAACAACGATCAAAAAATTTTATTAATGTTTCTAAAGGTATAGAAGTGGAAAGTTATAAGACTATTCAAGAAATTATTCAAGAAGAATTGGATTCATTTAAAATTGGTAATTATGGTTGCCTTATGGGGCCATCTCATGCTGAAGAAGTTATTGAAGGATATTTAACTTTTTTAGTATCTGCTTCTTCTGATTTACAATTCGCTAAATTGATAAATCGTATTTTTACTAATAAAAATTATTTAAAAGTTTTTTTGTCTAATGATGTTTATGGTTGCGAGATATGTAGTGCTTTTAAAAATGTTTTGTCTTTAATCAGTGGTATTTTAGATAGGAATAATTTTAAAAATAATGCTAAATCCGCTTTTTTTAGTATAGCTATTATGGAATTATATAAGTTAATGAAATGTTTAGGGTTTTCTTTAGAAACAATTTTAAGCGTAGCAGGTTTAGGTGATTTAATAGTAACGAGTTTTAATGAAAATTCTCGTAATTATAAAGCTGGTATCCAAATAGGTTTAGGTTTGGATATTGCATCAATTTATCATAATAGTCAACAAACTATAGAAGGTATTAATAATTTAAAAGCTTTTTATCATTTAATGTTAGATAAAAATATAAAATTGCCCCTTATTAAAAGTGCTTATCAAGTGGTTATAGAAAATAAACCTATAAATTATCTCTTTAAAGCGATTATGAAATAAATTTACATTAAAATAACGATTTTGTGTTAATAAAACTTATTTTTATGCTAAAATCAAACTAGATTCAAGTTTTTTGACATTATTTTAATGTTTAAGAATATATTTATATTATTTTGTTCATAAAAACATTAATTTATTTTCTCTAAATTTGGATTTTAATAAAAAGTTAAAAAGATTTTTAGCTTTTATTTAATTGAAAATGATTTTAAAATTTAATAAAGGAGCCAAAACAAATAATGAGTAAGGCTGAATTGATATCTAAAGTAGCTAAAGATACAAATATGAAAAAAAAAGATGTTGTTAAATTTTTCAAATCTTTATATGATATCATGGGTGACACTTTAAATAAAAAAGAAAAATTTACAATTCCTTATTTAGGTTTTTTTAAAATGTCCTATCGTAAATCAAGAAAATTTAAAATACCTACTACATCTGAAATCAGAATTACTCCTCCTCAAACAGTACCAACATTTAAAATGAGTCCTAAAGTTAAAAGAGATTTTAAAAAAATCTTATCCGAATAATAAAATATATAAATTAAATTGTTGGAAAAAGAGGTTGATTTTTTTTGAATTATTTAGATCAAAATATTAATCATTATCGCCATTTTATTGGAGCTAAAGTTAGTGTTGCAGGCGAACAAGAAATAGGTGTAGTTACTAGAATTGATATTCAAAATAAAATTGTATGTGTTTTATTTAAGAAAATGAGAGAAGTAAAATATCGTTATCCAGAGGTTTTGGATAAAAAACTTATTAAAATAATTGAAATTTAATGTAAATTAAATTTTTTTGTAGTTCAATTTCAATATAGTTTAATAAATATTAAATATTTAAAAATTTTATTATAGTATTAAAAGAATAGTTTTATAGCTATTTTTTTAATTTATAACGATATTAATTATCGTTTTAATTTTAGTAATAATTTGGATTATTTAGTTTTCAGAATATTCATGAGGTTATTAGAAAAATGAGTGAATTAGTAAAATTATTTTGTCAGAAATGTGGCAGAGAAAATTATCATACTTATAAAAATAAAAAACAAAATTCTAAAAATTTGGAATTAAATAAATACTGTCCTTTCGAAAGAAAATATTTACTCCATAAAGAGAAAAAATAAATTAATTTAATGATTAAAAGAATATTAATTTATATTATTTTTTCAGTTATTTAAATGCAATAAATTTTAAATTTTTATTATTTAGATATTTTGGAAAATAGTATTTTTACTTCTTTTATTATTATTTTTATGGCCCTGTAGCCAAGTGGTAAGGCATAGCTCTGCAAAAGCTTGAACATCGGTTCGAATCCGTTCAGGGCCTCCATTTTTTTAATATATGTTTCAAATATATTATTTTAATTGTAAATTAAATTGAATTTATTGTATTTGGAAATATATATTATTGAATTTTTTTATAAAATAATATTTTTTATAGATTTAAATATTATATAATAGTAGCATATGAATAAAAAAATGAAATTAATTTTAGCTATTGTTTCATCAGAAGATGCTGATGAAGTACAACATAATTTAAGTAAAAATAACTTTTTTAGCACAAGATTATCAACTCAAGGAGGCTTTTTAAGTAAAAAAAATGTTACTTTAATTATAGGTTTATCAGTTGATAAAGTGGAACAAGCTATAGAAATTATTAGATTCCATTCTCGACAAAAAACACAAATTATACCGAATGATATTTTAAATGAATTTTCCGCTTATTACTCTTTGCCTTCTGAAGTTTCTGTTGGTGGAGCTACTATTTTTATTTTAGATGTGGAAAAATTTTTAAAGTTATAATTATTCGTTAAAGGAGAAATATTTAATAATATTGATGGACATAAATAATAATTAATTTAATTAATCTATTGATTAATTTAAATTAATTTTGTTTTTGTAGTTTGAAAGGATATCACTGAGCCATGGCTTTGAATAAAGAGCAAAAGAAAAAAATTTTAGAACAATGTGATGCTAATCTCGTGAATACGGGTTCCAATAAAGTACAGTTTAATTTATTAAACTCTAATATCGAAGTATTATCATATCATGTTAAAAAACATCCTGGTGATTTTCAAGCTAAACGTAGTTTAATTATTAAACGTCATCAGTTAAAAATAATAAAAAGAAATATTCTTAATTAAGTTTTTATCTTAATCAAATATTTCTTTTTTATTTTTTTGTTAAGTATTTAAATATTAAAAAAGTATTACCAATTTTTATAAAAATAAATAAAAATTTTAGACATAATAAAATATTAAATTTTTTACTTATAAAAATAAAATAATTACTATATAAAATTGTTTATAAAAAATTAAAAAAATAATTTGGTGATGTTAAAAATCTGTTATCTATTTGTTTGTTGTTTAAAGATAAGAGAAGTTATATTTACTGCATATAGCGAAATACATTGGTAAAAATTTTATAATCGATTTTTATTTTTAATTAATTATTTTTTCGATCATTCTTATTAATTTCAAAATTTTTTTGATTTATCTAAAATATGGCCTAAAATTTCTTTAGTAATTTTGGCTATTGATTTTGAGTTGATTTATGTACGATATTTTAATAAATATAATTACATGGCGTTTTAATTGTTAGGTGTCTTATTTAATTGAATAATCTTTTAAATTTAAAAAAATTTCAATAATTTTTAATTTTTTTAATAATTAATAAAATATATTTTCTTGCTAATTGTTTGATTTTATTAAATTTAAATATTTATTAATTCGATTTTGATTAATTTATAATTTTTCGAAATTTTATTTTTAAAAATTATTAAATTTTAAAATTTAATAAAATAATATTTTATTTATTAAAAATATTTATTTAGTGATAATTAATAAAAAATTTTTGTTTAATTTGTTTTTTTACTTTAACAGTAATAATTTTTTATAAATATTGTTAATTTTTATGGAGCGAGTGAAGGGAATCGAACCCTCATTATATGCTTGGCAAGCATATGTAATAACCATTATACGACACCCGCATTTTAATTATAAATTATAATTTTTTTAAAAATTATTATTTAGTTTCTCTTACTATTAGATTTTACCAAAAAATTTAATGGATTTTACAAAATAATTGGTGCCCTTAATAAGAATTGAACTTATATTACATCATTACCATTGATGTGTTTTACCATTAAACTATAAGGGCTATATTGTTTAGCATTTAATAAATAATTATATCATAAACATAATAAAAAAAATAATTTTTGTAATATTAAATTTTATTGTTTCATTGTTAAATATAATATTTAATTTTATTATGAATTTGTGTATAATGGAAGTGACTATTTCGACTAATTAAAATAAAATTAGAGAATGAAATTAGAATGCAATTGCAGAGGAGTTTTTTTTAAAATGTCAGCAGATCAAATTAGTCCACGTAGTATAGGTTATTTAAAGTTTTTTTCAGAAAAAAGAACAACAGATAATCATGAAGAAAAAGGAAATTATGGATTTATTTATAGAAATCCTAATTTATCCGAAGAACAGCAATTAATGTTGCAAAATAAAGTACAAGAATTAAAAGATATGTCATCAGATTCTGAATTTTCAAGCGATGCTATTAATGACAAATATTCAGAAATTAAAGAGTTAATTGGTTTAGATACTAAATCATTAGAAGAAGTTTTTTTCCATGTTTCACAAATTGCAGATAGATCTGTTATAGAAATGACGCCTGAAGATAGAAGAAATTTTTTTTATCAAGGTGCTCTTTTTGAATTTGATGTAGAATCTACCCAGCAAGGTTTAAAAGCTGTGCGAATTAATAAAATTTTTTAATTTATTTTTATATATCATAAAAAAAGACTTGCAAAAGTCTTTTTTTATTGTTAGGTATAAAAAATAATTTATTGTTATAAAGTGTAATATAAGGAAGTGAGTTTTTAATCAATAAATGCAAAAGTTTACTGTAGAATCAGTTACTCAAGGACATCCTGACAAAATAGCAGATCAAATTTCTGATGTTTTATTAGATGCTTATCTTAAACAAGATTCTAATGCAAAAGTCGCTATTGAAACGATAGTAACTAAAAATAAAATTATTCTTTGTGGAGAAATTAAAAGTTCTATTAATTTAGAAAAACAAACAATAGAAACTATTATTCGAGAAACAGTAAAAAATATAGGATATATAAATAAAGAAGATAATTTTTATTATTCAGATTTGTTAATCGTTAATTTAAGGGCGGAAAAGATGCCTAAATATTTCGCAATTTAACCTATTGTACGTTTTGGAACAAAAAACGGCAACAGAGAATTGGTTATTTCTATGAAAATAGAAGTAATTATAGCAAATTCTCAAAGCAACGTGAGTAGAATATAGCTATACAAGAAAGCGATTGCAAGTTGAAATATGATTATGGATAAATTCTAGAAGCAGAATTGAAGAGAAAAAAGGAGTAATAACGAAACCTGTTGTAGCTATTTATTCGACAGTTTGCAATCTTATAAAAGGATATTAAATGTCTTTTATAATTGTTCTTTTCTTTTGGAAAAAATTTTATTTGCAATCCTACCAATATTATATTTTTTTTATAATTAAATATTATTTGGTCTTCTCGCCTAATATCATGAGGTAAATATTTAGAGTAACTTTCATCTCCCTAAACTTTTTTGTATTTCAAAAAAGCAAGGGAAAAGCAGAATCATAGTAGTCGAGAGATATTTAAAGCTTAAAATGGAATTTTTAAGTGAACTGACTCTCCAAGGAAATTAGGAAAGCTAATTGCAAGGCGAAAGAGAAACTAAAACATTTTAATAAATTTTAATTTATTTATGTTTTGGAACCGCCGGATGCTTGGAAACTTGCTTGTCCGGTGGTGTGGGGGGCTTAGAGTAAATGAATGAAATACTTAAAACGCTCTAATTTCTATCCCGATTAAATCAACAATCTGAAGAAATTGGGCGCAAAAGATGCGCATAATTCCGCTATTTAACGCATAGCCTGGAGTGATAATCTCCAGAGGTCACGTAAACACTGTAAGGTGGGCTTGATTAATTGTCTCGAAAGAGTAATTAATAACAGCAAAAGCACGCAAGCGCGATGAGACGAAATATCTAGTCAATAAGTCAGCGCCAGACCAGAAGTTAAGGAGAAGGTGAAAATCCCTAAGCGGTTAGGTAGCGTGGTAATCTGTAAACATTCTGGTAAGGTATTGACACCAGGATTAGGAAAGATATATGATGTTAGAATTTTGCATCATTTATATTATCAATATGGTTAAAAAACTAACCCTTTTCTACACTAATTTCATTAAAATATTGTTATTAATATTTTTTATGAATGCTCCAATTGGCAACAATTGTAAACTGCACCTAACACTTCTCGTAGAATTATGTCGTAACTTTGATCTCCCTAAAAGCACCACCAAAGGGTTAAAACTAACAGCTGTTAGGCTCAA
>NZ_JALQCV010000001.1:0-2913 GCF_024425275.1 Candidatus Phytoplasma australasiaticum subsp. ipomoeae | reverse complement strand
TAATAAGAAGTAAAATAAAATATTTATTACGCATAAAATAATTATGAAGTACATTCTACTATATTGTTGGAATAATAATTTCCATATTTGATTATTAATCAAATAAAGATTTTTTAAATATTGTTTCCATTAAGTTAATAATTTTTTTTAGAGAAAGTTAATTGTTGTTCAGATATTTTATTATAGAAATATATTTTTTTAACATTATTTTGTAAAATATATTTTTGTTTTGTTGCATAAGATTCAGAAGTTTTTTTAGCTTCAGTTAAATCCGAGATAGCTTGATATCTAGTTGTAATGATTTGTTCCCGATACCGATGACTTTATTTTTAGCAGTTTCTAAATTATTTTTGTCAGTTTCTAAATTTTTTTCGAGTTAAACCATGTATTTCTTGATCTTTTTTGGCGATCTGTGGATTTAAATCTGTTTTGCCATGATAACTATTCTATTTAATTGATTTATGATTTGTAAACTTATTTATAATAATTTAATGAGTTAACTATATCCTTTTACAAAATTAAATTTTTTTAACTTTCTAAAATGCAAATAGTTATAAATAAAAATATATCCTCCGATACAAATAAAAAATAATTTCTTAATATTATCACCAAATAATAAATTTGGTTAATGATATCACAATGACTAAATATTGAGGGGGGGGTGTAAACTTCATTATAATATACTCTCTTTGTATAAGAGATTCTTGCTTTAATTATTAAATATATTATTTTTTTGGTATAAATTATTGTAATAATATCTACCAAATATTAAATTCCATTGTTTTATAGTTTCAAAATCAGCATCATTTATAATATCATTTATTGTTTCCCAATTTATATTATCTATATTTTCAGACATTGTATAGTCGGTACTTAAATTTAACATTTCATCTTTTTTTTGTAATGATAAATTATCTATATTGTTTTTATTAAATGCTATATATATTTGTTGCGGCGATAAATTTATAATTCGCAAAATTTTATTTAATAGTATTTTTTCATCATTATAAAGTTTATATTTAACAAAAATAAAATGAAGTTTTTTTATAGTTTCATAATCAGCATTATTTATAATATTATTTATATTTTCCCATTCCTCAGATACATTTAACATTTTGTCTTTTGTTTGTTTTTTTAATATTTGATATATTTGTTTCGGTGATAAATTATTTATATCTTCTTTATTTAATTCATTTAATATTATATATATTTCACGAGGAGATAAATTAATTATTTCCAAAGTTTCGTTTAATTTTCTTTTTGTATAAAAGAATTTTAATGCTCGTTTTAAAGGTGCTAATTGGGCATTTACTTCATCCTGGAACAAATCTATCGTTTTAAAACCTAACATAGCTGCACTAATTTGGGCCATTAACAAAGTATTTTTTAAAATATTTTTTACAAAATTCACTATTTATACATACTCCTTTATTTTTTTATTACACAAATTTATTAATAAAATAACATGATATTTAGGCCTCTTTAATACCCTAAAATCTTTATAATAATATGAATCAAAAAAGTTATAAATAAAAAAAATTATCTCACCAAATACTCCCTCCTGCAAGGGAGTATTTGGATTAATAAATATGTTTTTTTATAATATTAACAACAATAAATATTTTATTAATTATTTTCAAAATTCTTCGTAAATACTTTGTGCTTCACTATTTATAAATGAATATTGTTTAATGAAATTATTTAATATTAAATCATCTTTTATGTACGCATTAATTTTTTCTTTTAATTCATTGATAATAATATCATTTTCTTTTTCTATAATAAGCTCTGAATCATTACTATCATATTGTAAATCGATGTATTTCTTTAATCTTAGAATTGTTTCATTAATTAAATCATCTAATTCTAAATTTGTTAATTTTAAATTGAATTTTTTCTCGAATTTTGCCTGAATAGAAAAATTTAATGCTGGATGATATAATTTTAAATCAAGTTGGTTTTTTGATTTTTGAGCTATTTTTTCAATAACAAAATCATATAATTTTAAATCCTTAATTTTATTGTTTAAATCTATAATCATTTCTTCAGTAATTGCATTATATAAATTGTTATAATTTGAATTTAAATGTGAAATGAATCTTTCTTGTAATTCTGGTATTACTTCATTTACTAATGGTGAGATTCCAGGTTTTTTGATTGATAATTAAAAAAAGATTTTAATATTTTTTCATTTTATGAATCCTAATTCTGATAAAATTGTTTGCATTTTCATTTCTTGTTCATTATAATTGATCAATTGTATTAAATTTTCATATAATTCACAAAGAATATTTTTTTTATCGTTGCCATCTGGTAATGTTTGTATTTCTTGTTCAATTTCTATCATACGATATCTTATTTTATGAATGGTATTTTGAATTTTTAATATTTTTTCTTCATTAGTTGGATTATTTTCAATTAAATTTGAATCACTTTTTTCAAAATTATTCGAATTTATGACTAAAGCTTTATTATGACTTGTAGTAAGCTCAATTAATTGTAGTAAATTTTTATTTAATTCAAAAAGTATATTCTCTTTAACCTTTTCGTCGGATAATTTTTTTATTTCTTGTTCTATGATTATTATTTGTAAAGCTTTATTATGATTTATAGTAAACTCCATTAATTTTAGTAAATTTTGGTTTAATTCATAAAGTATATTACCTTGAATATTTTCGTCTGGTAATTTTTTTATTTTTTGTTCTATAAATATTATTTGTTGTTTATTTATATCAATTAAATTTTTAATTTTTAATATCTGTTCATCAATACTTAAATGTTTTTTACTTAGATTTTGATCAATTGTTTCAGAATTACCCGAATACATAGCTAATCAGAATCAAGTTATAGCTATGTATTCGGGGAGGTCTGAAAGAGCGGAAGAGCTCACGTCTGAAGTCCAGTCACATGCTA